>NZ_JAYFES010000118.1:0-99875 GCF_055795045.1 Pseudanabaena sp. PCC 9330
CCCGATATTATGACCGCATCTGGTTCTCTAGAATCCAGTCCTTGCGCTGCCAACTACCGCCTTGGGAGGCCGCATAAAGATGTGTCAGGCAGTCAGGGCGGGGACAGGTCGGTCTAGCTGGCGTCAGCCTGGTTTAAGTCGCGATAAAACAGACCCAGCAGCCCAGCACAGCCCAGTAGCTTAAGGGCATCGAGGGCAAAGTAGAGCCCGTGCATCTGATCCATCTCGGTGGGCACCGCCAGGGTGGTAGCAAAGGGGTCTAGCGCTGCCCCTAGGGCCGCCATGGCGGGGGCCACGGCATAGGTCAGCACCAGGGTGATAGCTAGCAGGCCCAGGCCCAGCTCTAGAGCCCAACGGCTGCAAAAACCGCTGACGACGACGGCCTCTTCGCGGCGGTTTTGCCGAGCCACCAGTAAACCCGTTACAACTACGGCGGCGCAGAGCAGCTCAAGGCGATTAAAGACCCAAAACATGGCGTAGCCGGCCGAGCCAAAGTCGGGCTGGCTCATCATGCCGCTGACAAACAGCCCTGGCATGACGACAAAATCCATCAGCAGGCTGCTGCTGAACCAAAACATCAGCGCAAACAAAACGGCCCCGACCCAGGGGGTAGCTTTAGAGGTGGGGTTAGACAGCGTAGTCATGGATGTATGCCTGCCAGAGAATAATCAGGTGAAGAATGAAGGGGATGGTCAGAACCTAATCTGGGATCTGGAGGCTTGCGGTTTGGGGCCTTGCGATCGCGGCTAGGTTCCTTATTTATCAATGACTTCAGCCTAACGAAAATTGGCGATCGCCGATGTGAACTATTCTTTCATTGCCGTTGTTTGCACCGTGATTTAACGTTGCGACACACAAGCTCAACCTGTTATCCAGAGACAATTTAGGGCCTCTCAGCGCCGATTTTGCTCAGTTTGGTGACAAAAAACGTAACGTTTTGACATTGTTTAGAAGGTCGTTTAGAACGCCGTTTCTGCTGTTAGGGGGCGATGAGCAAACCAGGCTTTTAGCCATACTGCCCCGATGTTTTAGGGAAAACGGCAGATCACCTGCCCCAGGATGCGATCGCAGGACACCAGACCAAACTCACGGCTGTCACTGCTGACTGCTGCGTTTAAGCCCTTCAGAAAGCAGCCCTCTGGGTCGACATACATCACCCACTTGACGATCCGCAGCCTCGGCTGGCGGGGATGGTAGGCCACCACCACATCCCCCGGCTGGGGTGGGCGATGGCGGTAGGCACCGGGGTCGATCAGCACTTCTGTACCGGGCAGCAGCAGGGGCTCCATCGAGTTGCCCACAATGCGAAACCGCCGCCGCTGAAACCCCAACCACCCCACCAGATCGGCAGGGCGGCTATGGCGCAGTTGCGACGGCGGTTGTGGTGCGATCGAGTCGAGCTGTTGACCCATACAAACCCAGGTGGTCTACCTGTCTCCTGACCCGATCTGAGGACTTGGCCTAGCTGGCGGTGTACCAAGAAACATCGCGGTTTTTAGTCGCCCAGAAGATGCCGTGGATCTTTTGCACCGCCGCCATCAGCTCGGTGGCGTGCTGCACACTGACCTCGACCTTGCAGGCAGAGCAAAGCTTAGCCGCCTTCCAAAAGGTGTCGTGCAGGTCAGGAAACTGCTCTAGGTGCACAGGCTTGAAGTAGTCAGTCCAGAGAATCAGCAGCTCTTCTTTGGCCAGCTGGGCCTGCTCTTCTTTGATCGCCGAGTAGCGAGAGAAGGTGTTATTGTAGGCGATCGCCGCGGCCTTGTCGCCAGGGGCGGGCAGTTCTAGATCGACCAGTTTTTTGGTCATCGACAGCACGGCTTCAGCCGCCACCCGGGCCGAAGAGGGGTCGTATACACCGCAGGGGCCGTCGCAGTGGGCGTGTACCGCCTCAGCGGGGAACCATGCCTGTAGCGTTGCAATTGCTCGGTTGAACATAATCATCCTGGTAGTGAATTGGGCTTTAGGTGTAACGCGAGAATGTTGTTGGGCCAAGTCCTAGGGATCCATGCTTGGGGCAAGGTCATTACCCCTATCCCAGGCAGGGGGATAGGCCAACCCATGCCTCATATTGTTAACGCTATTGAGACCTTCTGCAACCTCCGCTCATCTCGTGGGGTGAGATTTAACCCAGCTCGTCGCCAGCATTGCCCCTGATGAACAGATTTAGTGCATTTGTATTGACCCGCTGTCGGGCATGTGCAAGGGTGAGGATCCCCAATATCTAGATGCGCCTGCTCTTTTCCACAAAAATCTAAGTATTGCTGTCGACCTCTACCCTTGCCATGGCTTTTACTGTTGTTTACCGCTGGCTACCGCTGGCCCTGCTCAGTCTCAGTCTGGTCGGCTGCGGCGATTTACTCCTGCTGATGGCCGACTGGTCGCCCACCGTCGACACCTCAGCCCTGCCGCCCTGCGTCGACGATGACTGCAACTGCGGCGACTTTGCCAGCCAAGCCCAGGCCCAGGCTGTCCTAGATGCTTTTAGAGGCGACCCCTATGGTCTCGATGGCGACGGCAATGGCCAGGCCTGCGAACTGTTGCCCCCGGTGGTGCCCGCTGCCGACCCACCGGCACCGCCCAGCGGTAACCCTCACCTGGTGCTGGGCAACCCCAGCCAGGCCGCCACCACTAACCCCAACAATCACCTGATTCAGCGCCAGCAGTACGCTCTCTCCTACAGCCGCGATCGCAACGGCTTGAACTGGGCCAGTTGGGAAGTTGACGCCGACTGGCTGGGCTCTGTCGGTCGCCAAGACAACTTTCGCCCCGATGGCGCTCTACCTCGAGGGTTTTACCAGGTCACCCCCAACGACTATCGGGGCAGCGGCTACGATCGCGGCCATGTGGTACCTTCCGGCGATCGCACTCGCACCGTAGACGACAACGCCGCCACCTTTTTGATGACCAACATCATTCCCCAGGCCCCAGACAACAACCGTGGCCCCTGGCGAGAGCTAGAAGAGTATGGCCGATCGCTGGTCTACCAGTACGACCACAGCCTGCACGTACTTGCCGGGGCCTACGGTCAGCAGAGCAGCGTGGGCGATCGGGCGATCGCCGTCCCCTCCCGCCTGTGGAAGATCATTGTGGTCTACGATCGCCTGCCCGATGGCGGCCTCGGGCTCAGCGAAAATAGCCAGATTATTGCGGTCGATATCCCCAACACCGACCAGGTAGACCCCGACTGGCGGCGCTACCAAACCACCATCCAGCGCCTGGAGGTCGCCACGGGCTACACCTTCCTAGACACCCTCCCCCCCGACCTCCAGGCAGCACTCAAAGCCAAACCTAGCCAGGGGCCATGATTTGCCCCATCTAGTCTGTTACCAAATTTCTCGAAGCCTCAAAATATCTTGCCCAGACGGTGATATCAGGCCGCAGCCGCCAGTCGCTGCGGCTGACCGGTACGGAGAGAATGGGCACAGAGATTCCCTGGTTATCGCCAATGACAGTGACAATCACATCGGTCATCAGCACATCGGCATCAAAGCTGCGCTGTACTGCCGCCCGAGCGATAATCTCAGACCGCATCACCAGGGTTTCAAAGCTCTCTCCCGGTTCGCGCACCACATACAGATTTACCCGAGAGGTGTAGGCCTGGGCCACCGGGGGCACCAGCAGCACAGGTGCCAACCCGCCGCCTAGCCCCACCACCAGAGCCAGCACCAGGCGCACCAGGCGAGCCGATGGCCTCAGCCCAGGGCGGTTGGCCTTGCCTGAGTTTTCACCTATCGAGCGCCGCCCTTCGCCCTCCCCAGACCCTAGAGTGCAAAAAACCATAGCCAGTTCCTCCATACATTCCCGCAGAATGCCCAAAAAGTGCCTTAACCATAGCGACAGAGACCCCTGCCGTCAATTAAGATTTTGCCGACGGAGAAATGCCCGTCATTCCCATGAAAACAGGAGTCCAGCTGAAACAGCAGCCCTTCGGCTGGATGCTAGCCTGATGAATAATCCAGAGTAGAAATCGCCGCTGCCGATCAATCGGGGCCATACTCCTCTAAGATTTTCTAAGCATTCGCGGTTGTTTAGGCCTAGTTGTGCGCGGCTCAATGTCTGATTCGGAGAAAATTCCAGAAATCCTCAAGCTGATTGACATTCTCGATGGGCTAGAGTCGTTGATTGACAGCGCCCCCAACGAAGATGTGGAAGACATTTTAGAAGAGGCCTGGCTACAGATTAGCGACACCTTCCCCGACGACTTTAAGGCGGCGACCCAGCACGATGCCGGGGCCGAGGGGCTGCGGCGCTATCTCAAGGTCAAGACCTTTTTTGAGAACCCTTCAGAGCGATCGATCGACGCGGCAGACTTAGAAGAGTACTACCGCAGCTACATCGCCGCCGAAGAAGACGAGGAGCCGACCGACTTCTTTTTTCCTGAATAGCCAGATTCAAGGAGCAAGAAAATCCTCCAGCGATGGCCAGAGCAGCCGCTTCCCCCAGCGATAAGGCATCGGAGGCACTGTAGCTGTAGAGTGGAACAGCTGTTTGCCCCTACGCAAGGACGGTTTGTTATATCGAGGATTGTCTGGGGTGGAAATGACCTCAAGGGTGCTCTGCCAGCCGTCTTCACCCCAGGGGCTGACGAGATCTTGCGGGCGACGGTGCGGTCACAGGTAGGCCGAGCAGATCGCTGGCGGCGGCGGCGGGCAAAGGTTTGGCAAACCAGTAGCCCTGACCTAGCTCACAGCCGAGCTGGCGCAGATGGTGGAGCTGGGCCTGGGTTTCGATGCCCTCGGCGATCGCCACCAGGCTGAGACGATTGCTGAGGGTGACAATCGTTTCAACAATGTCGGAATTGCGGCGGCTGGCCTCCATCGCCATGACAAAGGAGCGATCGATTTTGAGCCCGTCTACCGGCAGCTGGTGGAGGTAGCTGAGGGAGGAGTAGCCGGTGCCAAAGTCGTCAATGGTGATGGTAACGCCCTGGGTCTTGAGCCGATGCAGTACGCCCACCATCGCCTGAATATCTTCGATCAGGGTGCTCTCGGTGATCTCGAGGTTGAGATGGTGGCCCTGCAAGCCGGTGGTTGCTAAAAGATCGCTGAGTTCGGTAAACAGGTCGGGGCGCAGCAGGTCTTTGACTGAGCAGTTGACGCTGATGGTGAGGTCAGCATGGTGGGGGTAGCGCTGGTGCCAGAGGGCGAGCTGCCGAGTGGCCTGGGCTCGCACCCAGCGGTCGAGGGGCACGATCAGCCCGGTCTCTTCGGCAATGGGGATAAAGCGGTCGGGAGAGATGAAGCCGCGATCGGGGTGCTGCCACCGCACCAGGGCTTCAAACCCTGAGATTTGCTGGTTTTCGAGGTGAAAAATGGGCTGGTAGTAGATCACCAGTTCGTCGTTCTCAATGGCATGGCGCAGCTCTTGCTCTAGCTGTAGCCGCTGCATGGCCTGCTGGTGCATCGATTCGTTAAAGACGACGTAGCGACCGCGCCCCTGGGCTTTGGCCTGGTACATAGCGATGTCGGCATCGCGCAGTGGTTCGAGGGGGGTCTGGTAGTGGCAGGTACCGATGACGATGCCCACACTGGCGTTGAGAAAGACGTTGCGCCCGCCTACCGCCAGGGGGGCTTGCAGGGCTTGCAGCAGGCGTTCGGCAGTGTAAATCGGCTCTTCTGGGCTGTAGACTTCTTTGAGCAAGATGACAAATTCATCGCCCCCCAGGCGGGCGGCTAGATCGGTGGGCGAAATCAGCGATCGCAGCTTTTGGGCCACTAGCGTTAGCACTTCATCGCCCGCCAGGTGGCCCAGACTGTCGTTGATCACCTTAAAGTGATCGAGGTCGAGGAACAGCACCGCAAACTGACTCTGGGAATAGCTCTGGGGGCGGCTCTCGGTCAGCGCCTGGGGTGGTTGGTGGGTGCGCTTTAGGGCCAGATCTAGCCGCTGAATCAGCAGGGTGCGGTTGGGCAACTGGGTGAGGGTGTCGTAGAGACTGTTGTGCAGCATTTGGTCGGTCACCCGCTGGTGTTCGGCTGCCGCTAGACGACGATCCGTGATATCGGTGTAGGTACCGCTCATGCGCCGGGGGTGACCGACTTCATCCCACTCGACGACTTTGCCCCGATCGAGCACCCAGATCCAGTGGCCAGACCGGTGGCGGAGGCGAAACTCGCAGTCGTAGGTGGGGGTTTCGCCCTCCAGATGGCGCTGGAGGATAGTCTCTTTGCGATCGCGATCGTCTGGATGCACAAACCGCTGCCAAGTCTCGATGCGAGACGAGCCCATGGCCTCGGTGGTATAGCCCAGCAAAGTGGCGCAGCTGTCGCTCGCCCACACCTCTCCCGTTTGAATCTGCCAGTTCCACAGGCCGATGCCCGACCCCTCAATGGCCAGATGTAACAGCTCCTGGGTGCGCTCTAGGGTAGCGATGGCCAAGCTGCGATCGGCCCGACTCTGGGCCGATCGCACCTCCCGCCGCACCGCTTCTCCTAGGCGAGAGAGATTGTCTTTCATCACGTAGTCGTGGGCGCCGGCCCGCATCATCTCAACGGCGATGGCCTCGCCCACGGTGCCCGAAACCACAATAAACGGCAGGTCGTAGGAGCTCTGTTTGAGCAGGTCAAGGGCGGCAGGGGCGACAAACTGGGGCATCTGGTAGTCAGAAAGCACCACATCCCAGGGGCCATTGTCGAGGGCTGCGCAAAAGTCGGTGGCCGTCTGCACCTGCACCCAGGTCAGCTCAAACCCACAGCGGCGCAGCTCCCGCAGCAGCAGCAGCAGGTCATCTTCAGAATCTTCAACAATGATGGCTCTGAGCTTTTCAGCGGCAGTCATAGCAAGGTGGGTGGCAGCTCACTTATCAATGCCCAATACAGCCCCAGTTGGCGCACAGCTTCGGTAAACTCGTCAATAATGACTGGTTTGCGCACGTAGCTGTTGGCTCCAAGATTATAACTTTCAATAACATCTCGGTCTTCGCTAGACGAAGTGAGTATGACTACCGGCAGCAGGTGAGTGCGATCGCTAGCCCGAATCTGCCGCAGCACCTCCAGCCCGTCAACCTTGGGTAGCTTTAAGTCAAGCAGCACCACGCAGGGCAGAGGGGTGACGTTCATCACCTGCTGGAGGGCCTCCTCACCGTTGCGAGCTACCACCACCGGGTTGGCCAGGTTGCCCCGAGCCAAGGCCCGCAGGGTGAGGCGCTCATCGTCGGGGTTGTCTTCGACCAGCAAAATGGAGCGTAGAGTGGTCATGGGGTCAGCTCCGATAGGGGTAACTGCTGGGGCAGGGTGAAGTAGACGGTGGCCCCTTGCTCCACCGCTCCCTCGGCCCACACCCTGCCGCCGTGGCGATGGATGGCCCGCTGCACCGTGGCTAGACCAATGCCAGTGCCGGGAAATTCGTCAGTGTTGTGCAACCGTTGAAACACCCCAAACAGCTTATCGGCGTAGGCCATGTCAAAGCCTGCCCCGTCGTCTTTGAGATAGTAGACAACCTCGCCCTCTTGGATGAGAGCGCCAAACTCCAGGTGAGCGTTGGGGTGGTGGCTGGTAAATTTCCAGGCGTTTTGCACCAGGTTAGCGATCGCCACCTGCATCAGGGTGGGGTCGGCAGTGGCGGCCATGGTGGGGGCCACAGTGACCGTTACGGCACGATCAGGGTCGGCGGCGCGCAGGTCATCGATTTGAGCCTGCACTAGGGCGCTGAGGTCGACCGAGCCATAGCTCATGGCCGATCGCGACACCCGCGACAGCCGCAGCAGGTCATCGATCAGCTGGCCCATGCGGCGCACATTGTGGCGAATGCGATTGAAGTAGTCGCGCCCCTCCTCGCCAAGCTGGTCGCCGTAGTCTTCGACTAAGGCCCGGCTAAAACCATCGATAGCCCGCAGGGGGGCGCGCAGGTCATGGGATACAGAATAGGCGAAAGCCTCTAGCTCGCGGTTGGAAGCTGCGAGCTGCGCAGTGGTACGCAGGAGTTGATCCTCTGCCTGTTTGCGCGCCGTGATGTCATAGTTAATGCCCACCATGGCCAGGGGCCGACCGTGGCTATCGCGGTGCACCAGAGCGCTCGACTTAATCCACCGCAGCTCACCGTCGGGGCGGCAAATCCGAAACTCCAAAGCGTAGGGAGCATCGCAAGCCAGGGTGGCCTGCAGGGCGGTCTCGACTCTGGCTTTGTCGTCGCCATAGACGTGGCAGAGCCATTCGTCGTAACTGGTAATCGATCGCTGGAGCCCGTAGAGATCAATCAGGCGCTGATCCCAATTGATATTACCGGTAGGGATATCCCACTGCCAACTGCCAAAATGGCCTGAGTCTAAGGCCAGAGTTAGGCGCGATGAGAGGTTCTGAAGAGCCAGGGCGGCGGCCTTTTGCTCGGTGATGTCGTAGTTAATGCCAATGACGCTGAGGGGCTGCCCCTGGGCATCACGGCGCACCAGAGCGCTGGAGCGAATCCAGCCCAGGGTGCCGTCGCCGCGCCAGACCCGAAACTCGATGTCGTAGGGGGTATCGCTGTCTAAAAGCGCCTGGTGACCTGCCTCCACCCGTTCGATGTCGGCGGCGTAGACCTGGTCGCGCCAGTCTTGGTAGTTGGCGGTGCGACCCAGCCGGGCAAAGCCATAGAGATCGATCAGGCACTGATCCCAAATCACCTCACCAGTGCTGAGCACCCTTTCCCAGGTGCCGATGTGGGCTGACTGTAGAGCCAAAGAGAGCCGCAAGAATAGACTTTGCAGATCTGCCTCATGGTGCTTGCGATCGCTGATGTCGATGGCAGTGCCGGTTAAACGGGTCACGGTTTTAGCGGCATCTACCGTGGCCTCGCCATTGATCTGCAGGTAGCGCACAGTGCCGTCACTGTGCAAAAAGCGAAATTCTGTGTCGTAGGGCTGGTGGGTGACCATCAGCGCCTCGACGGTTTGGCGGTGGCGATCGCGATCGTCGGGGTGTGCCAGGGCCTGCAAGGCCTCAAAGTCGGTCGGGGGGTGACCGGGGGGGCGACCAAAAATGTGGCAGAGCTGGTCTGACCAGGTGACATGCCCGCTGGCGACGTCAAACTCCCAGCTGCCCAGATTGCCAATGCGCTGGGCCTCCCGCAGGTGAGCTTCGTTGCTTTGCAGCTTAGTTTCGACCTGCTTCAGCTGAGTGATATCCACATGGCAGCCCACCATGCGCCTCGGCTGCCCTGCCTCGTCCCAATCGATCACCTGGCCGGCACAGATGACCCACACCAGCGATCCATCTTTGTGACGATAGCGCACCTCATTGTGGTACGGCACCACCCCCCGGCTTTGAATGTGCCGATCTAGACAGACTAGATCGTGAGCCAAATCCTCAGGCACCATGAGGGTTTGCCAGGTTTCGGTCTGGTTGGGTAATTCGTGGTCGGCATAGCCAAACATGCGCTTGAAGCCGGGACTGAGATAAGTGGTGTCGTGGACAAAGTCAATCTCCCAGTAGCCCGCCAGCACTGAGTCAAGCACATGCTCTAGCACCGAGAGGTCTCTACTCAGACTCTCGCTGTGCTGGCGACTAGCAATGGCGGCCTTGCGATCGCTGATATCGGTAAAGTAGATGGTCATGCCATCTCGATCGGGGTAGAGGCGCACCTCAAACCAGCTCTCCAGGGGAGGAAAGTAGTATTCCAAAGACTCAGGCTGCTGCTGGTCAAAGGCTCGGTTGTAAGCCTCATAGATCGGGGTGGCAACCGCCTCAGGAAAAGCCGCCCACAGCAGTTGCCCCTCCAGGTCACCTAGGGAACGCCCCAATATCCTCTCGGCGCTGGGGTTGAGGTAGACACAGCAGGCATTGCTGTCAAAGGCGATAATGCCGTCGTTGATGCGATCAACGACGCTGGTGAGGCCGTTGCGGGCCACGGTGGCGGCCTGTTCGGCGGCCTTGGCTGCGGCCAATCGCTGCTGCTGGGCCTGCTGGGCCAAGACCCGATCGGTAATGTCGCGGGAAACGCACAGGATCGAGGTGATGGTGCCGCTGCGATCGCACTCAGGGGCGATCGCCATCTCAAAGTGGCGCACCCCCAGCCGGGTCGGCGTGCTGAACTCAATGGCCTGGTTTTCGCCTGTGGCCAAAACCTTCGCCGCCGCCGCTTCCCAGGCGTTGACCATGGATGCATCCATGCCCAGCTCACGGCAGGTCTGGCCCAAAAACACCTCGGTATCTAAACCCGTCAGCTCAGCCAGCACCGGGCTGACGTAGAGGTGGCGTAGGTCACAGTCAAACCGCTCCACAATGTCAGGCGAATGCTCGACCAGATCGCGGTAAGACTCGCGGCGTTGTTCGACCCTGGGGCGAGGCGGGGCCTGGCCCGGCGGAAAGCTGAGCTTCGCCCCCAGCATCTCGGCGCTGAGATCGCCAGTAAATAGATAGTCAGCAGCCCCTAGCCTCATGGCCTCTAGGGCATCCCGCTCCTGACCTGGGGCAACGAGCAGAATGACCGGCAGGGGGCGATGTTGGCAGACCTGGCTCAGAAGCACCAGCACCTCTAAAGCGCAATCCTCTCCGGTACGGCCCACTGTAGCTAGATCGAGCAGCACCCAGCCGGGCTCGGTTTGCCAGCGGTCGATCAGCTCTGTGGGGCGATCGATCGCGATTAGTTGATAGCCAGGCAGGGCGGTGTTGAAAAGCTGCTGAAGGCGATCGCTTGCTCTCAACATCAGCACCGGCAGAGGTTTGGCCGCAAACCAAGACTGCTCTGGGGCGGGCACAGCGTCGCTGGTAGACCCAGGGTTTCTGACAGCTAAAGGGTCACCATCGACCTGGCGTTGAGATTTGATCTGGGCCATGGCAAGACCTGGCAATGGTGGATTGGGCTTGACCCGCTGGATCTACCGCCCTCTTTCTCTAGACTACCCCGGCTGCCCCAGGGTGGTTATATAGATCACCGCTTCGTCGGAGGGAATGCCCAGCACCTCATTGACCTGATCGTCGTAAAACCCGCCGATGCCGCTGATGCCAATGCCCAGGCAGGTGGCCGCCAGATTGAGCCGCTGCCCCAGGTGACCGGCGTCGAGGTGTAGATAGCGGTAGACGCGATCGCCGTAGGCCGCCACTGCCCTAGCCAAATCGGCGGTATGCACCACCACCGCCGCCGCGTCGCGGCCTAGCTCCTGGCCCAAGCAGAGGTAGTGCAGCTCGCGGCGAAAGGCCTTAAACCGCACCTGGCGCAGCTCTTCGCTGCGAGGGGCATAGTAGTAGCAGCCGTCGTCGAGACCTTCTATGGCGCAGGCCACCACAAAGGTGTGGATCAAGGTGCGATCGCCGTAGTCGGGATCGGGGTCAAAGCCTTGATCGCGGTAATGATGAGATTGGTAGGTAAAGTCGAGCAGCTGTTTCAGGCCGCCGATCGAGATCGATTCACCGCTGTAGCGCCGGGTCGATCGCCGTTTAAAGCAGGCGGTTTCTAGCTGCTCTAGGTGCGGCCCCCAGGCGATCGGCTGGGTGGCGGTGGGCAGACGTAGGCCAAAGGGCAGGTTGTACTTATCTTCCAGCGTGTCACTCGGCTGGGGGGTGTCGCCGGTAGGGCGCATAGCCCATCGAGGGGCATTTGCCGTGGGGGCAATCTCGGTCATCTGGTGGAAGTAGTTGAGCAGTTCCCCATCGGGTACCGCTTGAAAGCTGGTCTGAGGCGCCGTGGCAAAGGCCACCTGGGCACAGGGCAAGTTTTGCTCTACGGTGAGCAGGTCGGCCAGGGGCAGCACCGCCAGCGCACCCTCTGCGGCTGGATCTAGATAGAGCAGATCCGCCAGGGCGCGATCGGCAAAGCTGGCAATTAGGTGGGGTCGATAGTCGACTAGGGCACTGGCCAACTCCAGATTGCCCAGCAGGTGTCCCGCATCTAGGCAGATGCGGCGATAGGCCCGGTCTTGGTAGCGCCAGGCCGATCGATAAAATACCCCGGTCACCACCAAGGCCAAGTGGGTGGCCTCTAGGGTAGGGTGCCAAAAACAGGCCCGCTGCAATCCCTGCCAGCTGTGGTCATCCCAGTAGCGCCAGAGGCTGTGGCTGCGGGCCTGGTAGTTGTAGAGCCCCGCAGGGAGCAGCCGCGTGCCCCGCGAGACCAGATAGATCTCCGCCGGGTAAAGCCCCCCCGCCGAGGGGACTGATCGCAGGTAAAAGGTCTGCCCCGTCGCCGTCGGAAACTTAGCCGTGAGGCCATAGACGTTAATCAGCAGCCGCGACAGCCGCATCCAGTCGGTGTATTCGGGGTTGGGGCGTTTACCCAGGGTTTCTCGAGCAGAATCGCTCTCATCCAGGTAGGGCTTGAGATCGACCTCAGCCCCGACCCGATAGGTTTTGTAGGGGGTGGGCTGGCGGCTGTAGTCGAGGGATTTGGCCCCGGCGGTCAGGGTGTCGGGGTCGTACTTGGTACGACCGTGATAGTGCTGGGCAATAGAAACAAGGGCGTCGGGCATGGCCGCAGAGTAGTTACGCGTCGGGGGCTGCACGTCGGAAATTGCGCGTTAGAAGCAAGCCTGGCATGGCGGTTGCTCTACCAGCGCCCAGGAGGGCAAGCCGCGACAGCTTTGCTGCCCAGTGTAGCCTACTCCAAAGCCTCAGCACATTGGTTCTGAGGCCAGGGCAACCGGTGGTATGAGGCAACCGGTAAGCTCTAGCATCCCAGGTGCATTATCTGGGTTGACCGACGAGAGCCAGTCGGGCCATAAAAAATCCGTCGGTGCCGTGGTGGTGGGGCCAGAGACGCACCCAGCCCTGGGGAGCAATCGCCAACCCACCACCCAATTCCCCTGTTGGGGGCTGCACCTGCCAATCGGGCTGAGCCTGCAAGAAGGCTGTCACCACCGCCTCATTCTCCGCTGGGTGGAGGGTGCAAGTGGCATAGACCAGAGTACCTCCGGGCTTGACGCAGCGGGCGGCTTCGGCCAGCAGGGTGCTCTGTAGATCGACCAGAGTGGCAATGCTCTCGGGGGTCTGCCGCCAGCGGGCGTCAGCGTGGCGGTGCAGGGTGCCCAGGCCAGAGCAGGGGGCATCGACCAGCACCCGGTCAAACTGCTGGTAAAAGGGGGCCAGGTCAGTGCTGTCGCCGCCGTGGGTTTGCAGGTTGGTGAGACCGAGACGGTCGGCGTTAGCCGTGATTTTTTTAAGGCGGGAGGCGGCGCGATCGCAGGCTACCACCCGGCCATGCTCTCCTACCATTTCGGCCATTTGGGTAGCCTTGCCCCCCGGTGCGGCACAGACATCTAGCACCGCTTCCCCAGGCTGCGGGTCGAGCAAGAGAGCGACCATCTGGGCACTGGCATCCTGCACAGTCCACCAGCCCTCACTGTAGCCGGGCAAGTCGGCGATCGCCCCAGAGGGGGTCACCAGCCGCAGTCCCCAGGGTAGGCCAGATATAGGCTTCACCGCCACTCCAGCGGCCTCAAAAGCCGCCCTGACCATCGCCACCGTTGCCCGCTGACGGTTGATCCGCAGGTCGATAGACGGCACCTGATTAAACCACTGACAGAGCTGATTGGTTTCTTCAGGGCCAAGCTGATCGAGCCACAGGGCTACCAGCCAATCAGGAAAGCTGTGGCCTATACCCAGGGCCGCGATAGTATCTTCGGGCAATTGCAGGGGGTCGGCACCGCCTTCGGCCTGGCGCAGGTACTGCCGCAGCAGCCCATTCACCACCCCAGACAGTTTTCCTAGCCCGCTAGCCTTAGCCAGGTCAACGCTGGTATTGACCGCCGCCGAGGGGGGCACGGCAGTGAGATAGCGCAATTGATAAAGCCCCAGGTGCAGCACTAGGCGCAGCATCGGGGGCTGTTTGTCAGCGGGGCGACTGCCTAGCTGATCGATCAGAGCATCAAGGGTGCGCTGGCGGCGGACGCAGCCGTAGACCAACTCAGTGGCCAAAGCGCGATCGGTGCCCCCAAGCTTGGCTTGGGTCAGGGTGCGATGCAGGGCCACGTCGGTGTAAGCCCCAGCCTGCACTTGAAGCAGCACATTGAGTGCTAGCTGCCGAGCCGTAGTCAGTGCCGTTGATCGAGGGACGTTTAGAATCTTCGTCAAGGCTAAGACTTAGCTCGACGCTTAGGGGCCGTCTGATCGTTTTTGCGGCGGCGGCGATCGCGCCACTCGGCAGCGGTCAGGTAGGCGACACCCCCTGTTACCACCACCATCAGCACCAGGGCAAGGGTGGCCAAAATGCTAAACGCTTGGGTCTGTAGGGTTGCTTCCATGGGCTATCTCAACAGGTCTCGGCAGGGGCAACGACCGATCTAAAAGCCGTTGCGGCCCCACACCACCATCGACAGCGAAAAGGTAAAGGTTACCAGCAGCGCTACCCAACCAAAAGTCAAAATATCCATGGGTTCTTTATGTAGTGCAAAACGACACAGCTTCATCATAATGCCACGGCACGGCAACAGATTAAAGATCCTACGGTGGCTACGGTCACTTTGACAGCGACGACTTGGGCAGACTTGTCGCTGCCGTAGCGTCTTTCTCAATAGCAGGCGGGGTCAGATCTAGCTGGGGTGAGGGCCAATGGGAATGGCGCTCCCAACCCTCACGGGGGATCTTCACATTCAGCCGCTTAGCTTGATTTCTCAATCAGAAACCGGGCCTTTGCTACTACCCACGGCTCAGTTTTCTCACTATTTGCTATTTTTTCCAGCGCATCTGCGGCACGCTGTTCTCGAATGACGCGGCGGGCCGACAAAACCCTAGTCCGTGCACCACTTTCTTCGTAGCCTTCAATTTTCATCAAAGCATCAATCAAGTCATCATCCTTCTTTTCGGCATCAGAGAAGGCTTCAAAGTATTTTGCAAAGCATCCCATACCAATGGATTGAATACTTCTCTTCAGCTGCTCGTCATCCATTTACATAACCCTGATACTGCATCTAAGTAGATAGCCAATCAATAAGTGTAGCTTTGTCACATTGGTCAGAGCGCAGTGAAGTCGAGGCATCTCGGTCGTGAGCTGAGTCCGAGAGTCTTCCCTTCGGCTTGAATGATATCGTTTAGTTGTGAGCCCCTACCGATTAAGACTTCGACAGCGATGACTTAGGCAAATTTGCCTCTTTCATTGTCTCTTCTGAGTTAGCCAACTTCCCCTCTAGCTCTGGGACCTTCTTGGTCAGCTGATTGCGATAGTCTATCCCTAGCATTTCGCTGTAGAGCTTGATATAGTCCACCGCCGATTTGTCCCAGCTAAAGTCTTGGGCCATAGCTCGCTGCTGTAGCTCCCGCCAGGCATCTTTAAACCGATAGCCCTCCCAAGCGCGAATCAGGCAGGTGTAGAGGTCGAGCGGCTCGTAACGGTCAAAGGTGTAGCCGGTGCCCGTGTGGTGCTCAGGGTCATGGTGCTGCACCGTATCGACCAGACCACCGGTTTTGCGCACGATGGGAATACAGCCGTAGCGCATGGCGATCATCTGGCTAATACCACAGGGTTCAAATCGCGAAGGCATCAAGAACCCGTCGGCCCCGGCATAGATGCGACGACCCAAGCCCTCGCTATAGAGCAGGTAGGTGGCCATGCGGCCTCGATAGCGGCTGGCCATCTGCCACAGCTGGGTCTCATAGTAGCGATCGCCCGTACCCAGCAAAATAAACTGAGCGTCGGTATACGACAAAAACCGGTCCAAAATTTGCAAAATCAGGTCGAGCCCCTTCTGCTCTACCAGACGGCCCACCAAGCCCACCAAAAACGCCTTCGAGTTGACCTCTAGCCCCAGCTCTTCTTGAATCGCTATCTTATTGGCGCGGCGGTTTTCGAGGCTGTCAGGGGCAAAGGTCTTGGCCAGGTAGCGATCGGTAGCCGGGTTGTAAGACTCGACATCAATGCCGTTGAGAATGCCGCCGAGCTTGCCGCTAATAAACGACAGTAGCCCCTCTAGCTCTTCGCCGTACTCAGGGGTTTTGATCTGCTGGGCATAGGTGGGTGACACGGTATTGACGCGATCGGCAGCCTGCACCGCCGCCGCCATGGTGTTGTGCCCCTGCATGTACCATGGGCACCAGGTGATTTTCTCTAGCTCCCAGCGCCACGGCCCCTGGTAGGCCAGATTGTGAATCGTAAATACCGTGGCAATATCCGGCGACTGCTGCATCCACACCGGAATCATGCCCGTGTGCCAGTCGTGGCAGTGAATGATCTGAGGCTTCCAATAATTCCAGGCAAACTCGGCGGCACCGTTGGCAAAGAAGGTAAACCGCCAGGCTTCGTCTTCGCCGCCGTAGACCTTGCGGAGGTCGAAGGCGGGGTGACCAAACAGATAGATTGGCACGTCAGACTCGGGCAGTGTGGTTTCGTACACCGCAAAGTCATTGAACATAGCGGTGCCCTGCCACACGGGCTCAGCAGGAATGTCAACTTTGTCGGGCAAAAAGCCGTAGTAAGGCATAAAAATGCGCACGTCGTGGCCCATTTTACGCAGCACCTTGGGGAGCGAGCCCACCACGTCACCCATGCCGCCAACCTTAGCTAGGGGTGCTGCTTCTGCCGCCACAAAGAGAATGTCCATACTGCCCGCTCTGCTGTTGGTTCAATCGGTTGTCCTCAGTCTACGGGGGTATGGGCGTTATGCCTAGATCTTCGCCCCTGAGCGAGGAACCCTGATGGGGCTGGGTGATTGGCCCTTTGAACATGACAATCTTTACCTACCCGCAGACTGCGATCGCAGTCCGGTGAGCTAGTTTGGCCATTCCCCTCGTCTAGCCCAGGTACTTGCCTAGGGTGTCGGTATATTCCTCATACTTTTTGACACCCACCAGGGTTTCGGCCACCTCGCCCTGCTGAAAAAACATCACCGCCGGAATGCTGCGAATGCCGTAGCGCTTGGCCACCGCCTGGTTGGCATCGAGATCGAGCTTGAAAACCTTGGCGCGATCGCCGTACTCATCGGCCAGCTGGTCCATCAGCGGCGCCACCAGCTTACAGGGGCCACACCAAGAGGCCGTGCAGTCCACCACCAGCAGGGCTTCAGCACTGAGCAAAGTATCAAATTCGGCTTCGGTTTCAATGTAGGCAGCGGGCATAAATTTAGCCTTAGTACAAAGCCTCATTCTCCCACGGAGACGGCACCTAGGCTCAGACACAAAACTTTACGAAAGGTCTTTGGGCGGCCTCAAAGGCAGGCAACAGAAGGGCTTTAGCCAGGCTTTCTACGTAATTATGCCCCCCCTCTCGCCACCTCAATTGTTAGTCGTGCTAAAGTAACGCCAGAGATATAGAGATCGGTTAGCAGCACTTTGTTTCTAGTACTAACGAGTTTTTCCGTTTTTCCATTGACAGTCTTCTCTCCGAAATTTTGCTCTACACACCCTTTAATTTTTGGAGACAAGACAATATGTCAATCTATGTAGGCAACCTGTCCTATGACGTTACCACTGAGGATCTGACCTCTGTGTTTGCAGAGTATGGCTCTGTAAAGCGGGTTCAGCTACCCACCGATCGTGAAACCGGTCGCATGCGCGGCTTTGGTTTTGTCGAAATGTCGGCTGATGCTGAAGAAAACGCAGCGATCGAAGCTCTCGATGGCGCTGAGTGGATGGGTCGTGACCTCAAAGTCAACAAAGCTAAGCCCCGCGAAGATCGTGGCGGCGGCGGCAACTTTGGTGGCGGCGGTGGCGGTCGTCGTGGCGGTGGCGACAGCTTCTCTCGCGGCGGCTACTAAGCTCCCCTTAACTGGCTTGGGTTGGTTATTTCCACCTGAGTTAGCTAAATGAGTTAGGCCAAAAAGGACTTCAGAGCAATCTGGAGTCCTTTTGTTTTTGTTGGCAGGAGAATGAGCGCAGAAATAATGGCCCTACTACCTTAGGAATAGCCAGAGCTGTTCTCATAGTAAATCCTCCTTGGTTACCCCCGATTCAGCAGGGCAAACAACCGTTTGCCCCTAGGGTTTGGCCTTTTGGAAATCGGGGTTATGGGACTCGGATTTCGTACTAATACTCAATTCAACTTACGAAACCCCCATTTTTAATTGACAATTGCTAGAGGCCTAGGACGTGTGATCAAATTACCGCCAAAACTCTTGTGGGATCAGCCCTACCACGCCCGCCCCAAACAGCAGGCTAGGGGCTGTAACCTTTAATTCTTGGGCCATACGCGACTCATTGATGACCGCCCCTAGCGTTAAGGGAGAGCCAGTACTTCTTGCCGGGGGCTATTGTTGACCGGGTGCTCTCGATATGGAATCTGGAGCATGTCGGTCAATAGAGTTACAGGGGGCTGGCTATGGGGCCAGGCAAAGGCGTGACGAAAGGCCGCTTCCTGGCAGGCTTGCAGTTCGGCAAAACCAATGACGTCGTGGGTGAGTAAGTTTTCGTACTCAAAGGGTAGGCGCACATTGTGCAGTCCGGCGTTGTCGGTGCAGATGGCGATGTCGACCCCGGCCTCAAAGCAGCGATCGAACACGGTCTTGAGCTGGTGAATCTCGTCTAGGGTACCGGTCTTGAGATAGGTAGTCGGGCAGACCTCCAAACACTGACCCTGGGCAGCCACTGCGGGCAACAGTTCGGGATGCCGCAGTGGAATTTGAATGCCGTGGCCAATGCGCATCAGGTAGGGCAGCAGCGCTGGATGGTCGCCATCTGTCGTTTCGTAGAGGTGACCGGTGGTCTTGAGCCCTAGCTGCTGGGCACGTTGATAGAGGTGCACAAATTCATCAATGCGATCGCCGTACTTGGCATCCCCCCCGGCCACATCCACGGCGCAAACGTACTGAGGATACTGCCCCGCCAGCTCGACAATCGCCCGGTTGACCTCGGCGGGCAGCCGCGAGTGCATACAGAGAATTTGCTTAGTGACGATGGGATACTCAGGCAGGTCGCTGGCCCGGCCCACAATCTCGACAATTTCAGCCATGGCGTCAATGCGCTGGCTTTGGGACAGGTGCTCGGGGGTGCGCAGGTAGGGGGTGTAGCGCAGCTCCAGATAGGCCAGGTTCTCAAATATATAGGCACCGCGAATGAGGCGGTAAATGAAGTAGGGCAGCGCCTCATGGGTCTGCACACTTTCTACCAGAGTGTGTAGTTCTAGGTATTCGGCCAGGGTATTGCGAGGTCGCGTATAAAACTGCTCAAAAGCGGCGTAGTCGGCAAACTGGCCCGATAGGTCGGGGCGGCTGCGCTCAAAGTAGCGCCACAGCACCCTGGGCACCACCGAACCGCCCAAATGGCGGTGTAGTTCTGCGTATAGACTCATGGCATCCTCCGCCTGTATAACGTTTTAGTAGGTCGAAAACTCAGCAATGGGCTCACGGCTACAAACCGTCAACCCCAAGAAAGCCTAAGAAATGTAAATAGATATTCAGTCTGTTCTATCGCATATTTCACTGGATGGGTATAAGGTTAAATACTTTTAACTTGGCGGCGATCGGGGCTTTATCTGGGAGGAGTCGGCGATCACCCCGCATTTGTCCCGACCTGTCTTCAGGCAAATCTTGTTGACACAATGACATTTGCCTAGTGATAATGGAAATTTGTGTGAACTTTAGAGCCTGAATTCCCTTGGCAAACGTTGTAGTAATTGGGGCCCAGTGGGGCGACGAAGGTAAGGGCAAAATTACCGACCTGCTGAGTCGATCGGCAGATGTGGTTGTGCGTTACCAGGGCGGCGTTAATGCTGGCCATACGGTCGTTGTCAACGATCAGACCTTCAAGCTGCACCTGATTCCCTCCGGCATTCTCTACCCCGACACCGAGTGCGTCATCGGCAGCGGCACCGTCATCGACCCCAAGGCTCTGATTGGCGAGCTAGACATGCTCGATCAGTTGGGAATCTCTACCCAAAAACTCTTTATTTCCAATGCGGCCCATGTCACCATGCCCTATCACCGCCTGATCGATCAGGCGGCGGAAGAAAAGCGGGGCAACCACAAGATCGGCACCACCAAGCGGGGCATTGGCCCCACCTACGCCGATAAGTCTGAGCGCATTGGCATTCGCGTGGTCGACCTGATGGATCACGCCCGACTGCGAAAGCAGCTAGAGTGGACGATTCAGTACAAGAACGGCATTCTCGAAAAGCTCTACGACCTGCCTCCCCTCGACCCGGCAGCGGTAGTAGACGAATATATTGAATACGCCGAGCGGCTGCGGCCCCACATTGTCGATAGCTCGCTCCATGTTTATCAGGCCATTCACCAGCGCAAGAACGTGCTGTTTGAGGGCGCCCAGGGCACCCTGCTCGACCTCGACCACGGCACCTATCCCTACGTCACCTCCTCTAACCCGGTGGCCGGGGGTGCCTGTATTGGCACCGGCATTGGCCCCACGGTGATCGATCGCGTTATTGGGGTGGCCAAGGCCTATACCACCCGCGTCGGCGAAGGCCCCTTTCCCACAGAGCTGATCGGCGGGGTAGGGGAGCTGCTCTGTGAGCGGGGTGCTGAATTTGGCACTACCACGGGCCGCCGCCGTCGCTGCGGCTGGTTTGACGCCGTGATTGGCCGCTATGCGGTGCGCATCAACGGTCTCGACTGCCTGGCCATCACCAAGCTCGATGTGCTTGACGATGTGGACGAGATTCAGGTGTGCGTGGCCTACGAGCTAGATGGCGATCGCTGCGAAGAGCTACCGGCTAACGCCGATGACTTTAGCCGCTGTCGCCCCATCTACAAGACCATGCCCGGCTGGAAGCAGCCCACCGATCACTGTCGATCGCTCAGCGACCTGCCCAAGGCGGCCCTAGACTACCTCAAGTTTTTGGCCGAGCTGATGGAGGTGCCGATCGCGATCGTGTCGCTGGGGGCCAGTCGCGACCAGACCATCATCGTCGAAGACCCCATTCATGGGCCAAAGCGGGCACTTCTGTACGAGAATGGTGAGTCGCAGGTGGCCTAGGGTCTGGCCCAGAGATCTGGCCAAGTTTGTTTTTACGTAATTTTTCCCGGGGGATTTTTTCATGGAACTGATGATTGAGTGCAAAGCACGCGACCCAAAAGCTAAGCCCAACGCCCTGCGCCGTCAGGGTCTGTTGCCCGCCGTGCTCTATGGCCACCAGGGCACCGAGTCGGTGTCGCTGACCGTGGCCCAAAAAGATGCTGACCTGCTGCTGCGCAAAGCTGCGGTCAACAACACCATGATCGACCTGCAAATTCCCGATATGCCCTGGCAGGGCAAAGCCCTACTGCGAGAAGTGCAGTCTCACCCCTGGAAGAGCGCTGTTTACCACCTCAGCTTTTTTGCCGTTAAGGCTCAAGACGCCGTAGAAGTGGGCGTTATCCTCAATTTTGTGGGCGAGCCCACCGGCGTTAAGAATGACGGCGGCGTGCTCAACACCGAGGTCAACGAAGTCACTGTGAAGTGCAAAGCTGTCGATATTCCCGAGAGCATCGATGTAGATGTGTCTGGCCTGGGTATTGGCGATTCTCTCACTGTGGCCGACCTCGTGCTGCCCGAGGGGGCTGTGGTAGCAGGCGATCAGACCCAGACCATTGCCACAGTTCTACAGGGCCGCAATGCCGAGGGCGAGTCTACCGTCACGACAACAGCCGCTGGGTAAGTCGTGGTTGAGCTGCCCAGAGCAGCTGAGTCTCACCCACCGTAGCGTTTAGGGGCCAGGGAGGTTATCCCTGGCCCCTTTGTACAATGAGGCAGGCTATTGTCATTCAACAGGCGTGTTACCGGCAGATTATGGCTGATTCCACTCTTCCCGCTTTGATTCAACAGATGTGTCAGCCGGGGTTTTATCCCCACCCGGTAACCAAGCCGGTTCAGCTGTTGCAGACCCACGTTTCCTACGTGTTGCTCACTGGCGACTATGCCTACAAGGTGAAAAAACCGGTGAACTTTGGGTTTCTCGACTATTCCACCCTGGAGCGACGGCACCATTTTTGCCAAGAAGAACTGCGACTCAACCAGCGGGGGGCCGGGCCGCTGTACCTAGAGGTGGTGGGCATTGGCCAAACCGGAGACGCCTACCACTTGGCGGACACCGACCCGGTGGAGTACGCCGTCAAGATGGTGCAGTTTCCCCAAGATACGCTGCTCAGCGCCCTGCACGATCGCGGCGAGCTGAGCGAAACTCTGGTGTGCGATTTGGCGGCGGCTGTCGCGGCCTTTCACCTCGAAGCCGAAACTAACGACGAGATCTGCACCTACGGCACAGTGGAGCAGATTCGCCTGGCCTTTGATGAGAACTATGAGCAGACCCTGGGCTATATCGGCGGCCCCCAGACCCAGACCCAGTTTGACGAAACCAGGGCCTATAGCGATCGCATTTTTGCTACCCAGGGCGACCTGTTTCAGCAGCGCATGGACCAGGGTTGGATTCGCGCCTGCCACGGTGACCTGCACCTCAACAATATTTGCTACTGGCAAGACCAGCTCTACCTGTTTGACTGCATCGAGTTCAACAAGCCCTTTCGGTTTGTGGATGTAATGTATGACGTGGGCTTTGTGGTGATGGATCTGCTGTCTAAGGGCCGTAGCGATCTGGCCAATGCCTTTCTCAACACCTACGCTGAACGCACCGGCGACTGGGAAGGACTGCCGCTGCTGCCCCTGTACATCAGCCGTCAGGCCTACGTGCGGGCCAAGGTGACGTCGTTTTTGCTGGGCGACCCGTCGGTGGATGAAGCGGCAAAAGCCAAGGCCAGTGAGACTGCCGCTGGCTACTACCGCCTCGCCTGGTCGGCGTGTCAGCCCCAGGGGGGGCGAGTTTACCTGATGGCAGGGCTCTCGGGCTCGGGCAAATCTACCACCGCGCGGCAGCTGGCGGGGCACATCAACGCCGTTCATCTGCGCAGCGATGCCGTGCGCAAGCACCTGGCCGGGGTGCCGCTGGATGAGCGAGGCGATGACAGCCTCTACACCCCAGAGATGACCGAGAAAACCTACGATCGCCTCCTCACCCTCGGTCTTACCTTGGCAAAGGCTGGCTATCCGGTGGTTCTTGACGCCAAATACGATCGCCAAGCCCTGCGCAAAACGGCTATTGATCGCATTCAGCAGGCCTATCTGCCATTGACCATTCTGCACTGCA
Organism: Pseudanabaena sp. PCC 9330; assembly: GCF_055795045.1. Classification (NCBI taxonomy): domain Bacteria; kingdom Bacillati; phylum Cyanobacteriota; class Cyanophyceae; order Pseudanabaenales; family Pseudanabaenaceae; genus Pseudanabaena; species Pseudanabaena sp. PCC 9330. The sequence goes on from NZ_JAYFES010000118.1 coordinate 22,906, forward strand.
CGGCGCCGCCCGAGGTGCTGGAGCAGCGGGTGCGCGATCGCTCAGGCGACATCGCCGACGCCACCGTGGCTGTACTTCAGAACCAGGCCATGGAGCCTTTTACCGAGGCGGAGCAGGGGCTGGTGCAGGCGATCGACACCACTCAAGTTGTGCCACCCCAATTAGTCGCTATAGTGGGGGCATAGGCGGCAGCATGTTGCCTCAGGCTTGCTATCTCAGAGGGGGCGATCGGTGATCGATAAAATAGTCCCGCCAGCCTTGAAGCTCTGGCTGCTCTTTTTGGGGTTATTTTTGCTGTTGGGCTACGCAGTTGTGCCCAGCATTTTGTTTGGTGCCCTGGCGGGTTTCGCTGGGGGTACCATCGCCGCCTGGTGGTCTACCCCCGGTGGCGAACCGAGCAGCACCCTAGAGCTGCCTGCCTCGCTGCGTCGACTCAACCCCAACCAGTTGCCCCTACGCAAGTTCTTTCGCCAGGAGGGGCGTCCTGAGCGCACCCCTCGGGTCAGACGCTAGCGGACGGGGGCTAAAAATCTTCACCCTGGTCAGCTGATACCAACCTGGGGGTGGGCATACTGGGCAGAGTGTTGGTTAGAGAACCGATGACAGAACGAGCCTATTGGCTAGCCTGGGCCCAGGCTAAGGGGCTAGGCCCAATTTTGCTCAAGCGTTTGCACAGTCATTTTGGTGATTTGGCTACCGCCTGGCATGCCGACGGATCTGACCTATTGGCCATAGAGGGCATTGGTCTAGGGGTGGGATCTAGCCTGGTGAGCTACCGGCAAACGGTGTCGCCCCTCGAACTGCTAACCAGTTTTGAGCAACGGCACCCCAACTTTTGGACCCCGGCGGATGCCGACTACCCGGCCCTGCTCTACGAAATTACTGACCCGCCGCCGCTGCTTTTTTATCGGGGCCGCAAAGAGCTAGCCAGCGCCCTGGCTGGCATGCCCTCGGTAGGTATTGTGGGCACCCGCAGCCCTTCAGACTATGGCCAGCGGTGGACCCGCCGTCTGACCCAGCAGCTAGCCGCCCACGATGTGATTGTAGTCTCTGGTCTGGCCAAGGGGGTCGATCGCTACGCCCACCAGCAGGCCCTCGATAGCGGTGGCCTCACCATTGCCGTGCTGGGTACAGGAGTTGACCAGGTTTACCCCTGGGTCAACCGCGCCCTGCACGATCGCATTGCCCAAGAGGGGCTACTGCTGAGCGAACACCCCAACGGTACCCCGCCCGATCGCGCCCACTTTCCCCGCCGCAACCGCATTATTGCCGGGCTGAGCCGAGCGGTGGCGGTGACCGAGGCCCCGGCCCGATCGGGGGCGCTGATCACCGCCCAACTGGCCAACGACTATGGTCGTGACGTGTTTGCCCTGCCGGGTGCGATCGACAACCCCAACAGCGAGGGCTGTCTCGATCTGATCAACCAGGGAGCCCAAATGATTTTGAACGATCTCACCCTCGTTACTGCCCTAGGACAACTGCCCGCCCTCAGTCCTGCGTCTCCAGGCCTGAGTCGCTTGGGGCTCGAAGCAGGGCGCAGCAACTCGGGGCCAGATCACGACTCGACGCCCACCCCGGCAGCGCCGCCGTTGCCCCCCGGATTGACCGAGGTATTTACCGCCATTGGCCCAGAGCCGATCAACCTTGATCATCTGGTGCAGCAGCTTGGTAAACCCACTGGGGAAGTGCTAGCCGCCCTGGTGCAGCTAGAGATGCTGAATCTGGTGACACAGTTGCCCGGTAGCATGCGCTACCAGCGCTGCTGAGGAGCTAGCAGTCATCCCACACGGGCTGATTGCAGTGCTGATACAAAAATTCAAACCGCAGGCTACCCAGCTGTACTAAGTCGCCATCTTGCAGGTACTGGCGCGCAGCGGGCACTAGGCGACGACCGTTCACCCAGGTGCCCTCTGGGCTGCCCAGATCGCTGATGAAAAAACCCCGTAACGGATCAAAGTTAAGGGCCGCATGGCAGGGGGCAATGCCCGGCTGGGGCAGGGCCACGCTGCAACGTTGCCCCTGCCCCAGCAGCCAGCGGGTGCCGCATAGGGTGACCTGAATCGTGCGATCGGGGTTGATGTTGGTGCTGATAAAGGCGCTGTCACCCGCGACGATTCCCTGGACGTACCAGCTGGTACGGCAGCAGTGGTTTTGGGCCGTCAAAATCGGATCGATCACGTCGGCCACCTGCTCGAGGTCGTAGCTCAAGTTGCTGAAGAGCGTGTCGAGCAGCCAGGGCGCCGTGGGCGCTGCCCCCTGATGATGGGCACTGTGTCGTGGGGCGTTGCTGTCAAGCTGCCCCGCACCGGCAGGAAAAAAAGAGGAGGAAACCATAACGAACCGTCAAAGAACCGCTAACTGTGTCTCTAGAGGGGGCCACTCACCAAGCCCACCAGCCAAACCGTAGCGGCTTGACTGCGGAGGCGTGAGGTTGGGGTGTATCTGCCCTATGTACGGCGCTCAGGCCCAAAGCCTTAAGCGTTGTAGAAACTCCTGAGGGAACGATGCAAACTGTCTGTGACGATTTTCCTCGAAGGCTTGACCGGTCTTGGTGCAAGTTGTGGTCATTAAACTGGGTTTTGGTTGACGGCACAATAGCCCAATAGGGAGTGCTTATCAAAGCTTTATGAACTCTCCGAGAATTTACCTAGAGCCTTCAAACCGAGGTTGAGGTTCTGACTGCTACCCATTGGTGCCTAGAGGGCAAGCCTGCTATATCATCAGGGCGTATACACCACCGTTTCGGGGGAATCTCGTGGTTAACCTTGCTACCCGTGCCCAGCCTCCCCTTGAGTTTATTCCGCCCAATTTAGATGCCCGTGTGCTGGCGCTGATGCGGTGGGGTATACCCCACTGGATGCGGTGGCGGGAGCAAATTCTCCAGGTAGACGTGGTCAATACCGATCGCCTGGTGCAGTTGTATCAGGCTTTTAATGATGGGGAGAGCCGGTTTTTGCTGGCCTTTCGCCACCCTAGCCCCCAAGATTCGTTTTGTCTGGCCCACCTGATGTGGCAGGCGGTGCCCCAGCGGGCGCGGAAAATGGGTATTGACCTCAAGGGGCCGGTGCACATGCACTTTATCTACGATCGCGGTATTCCCCTGTGGGCCGGTGACTGGGTGGGGTGGCTCTACGGCAGGCTAGGGGGCACGCCAATTCAGCGGGGCAAGGTCGATCGCCAGGGGCTCAGATCGGCTCGCCAGCTGCTGGCCAACGGTCGATTTCCTCTGGCGGCGGCCCCTGAGGGGGGCAACAACGGCCACACCGAAATCGTCAGCCCTCTGGAGCCAGGGGTGGCCCAGATGGGCTTTTGGTGTGTCGAAGACATGCTCAACCAGGGTCGCCATGAACGGGTGGCGATCGCCCCCCTGGGCATTACCTACCGCTACCTCACCCCGCCCTGGCGAGAGCTCGATCGCTGGCTCGATCGCCTGGAGCAGGCCAACGGCCTCACCCCCCCGGATCCCGCCTACCCCCTGGGCGACACTGCCCCAGCCACCCTAGATCAACGCTATCGCCGTCTCTATATTCTGGGTGAACACCTGCTGACCCTGGTAGAAAACTACTACCAAGAGGTCTATGGGCTGCTGTTAACCACCGTCCCCGACGCCAGTGGCGAGGCTGACAGCGATCGCTTTACCCATCGCCTCGCCGCTCTGATGAATGCCGCTCTGCAGGTGGCCGAAACCTACTTTCGCCTGCCCGCCAAGGGTAGCCCCATCGATCGCTGCCGTCGCATTGAGCAGGCCGGGTGGGATCGCATCTTTCGCCAAGACATCGTCGGTGATCCGCCGCTGTCGGCGGTGCAGCGGGGCTTAGCTGACCGAGAAGCCGAAGAGGCGGGCCTGCGCATGTGGCATATGCGGCTGGTCGAAAACTTTGTCGCCGTCACCGGCCAGTACGTGCGCCAGCGCCCCTCCGCCGAGCGCTTTGCCGAAACCGTGATGATCTTGCGCGACACCCTGTGCCTGATCCAGGGCGAAAACCTCTTTCCTCGGCCCAAGCTTGGCCCCCAGCGGGCGCAGCTGACGGTGGGAGAGCCGATCTGGGTGAGCGATCGCTGGCCCGACTACAAAGCCAGCCGCAAACAGGCCGTCGCCCAGCTCACTGCCGATCTGCAAACCGCCCTAGAGGCCATGGTCATTCCTGCCAATGCCGACCTTGGCTCCACGGTGGCTGAGGTTACCCATGGGTAGGCTTCAATGCGGCCTATCCGCCAGAGATAAAAATCGGGCTACTCTAGGTGTAGAACACCTGTTCAGCGCCAATGGCATCACCCCAGGCAAAATCAAAGCCCAGTGACTCAAAGCCCAGTGACCCTGGCGTTGCCCTGACCACCGAGCAGAAGGCCGCGCTGGAGTCGCTGAACGCCTTTGTGCAGGGTACAGAAAAGCTCTACCTGCTGACCGGCTACGCGGGTACGGGCAAGACCACGCTGCTCCAGGTGTTTGTCAACGGGCTGCGCGATCGCGGCGATGATCGCCCCATTGTGCTCAGCGCCTTTAGCAACAAGGCCACCAAGGTACTGGCGGCGATGGCGGCCCAGTGGCGGCTCGATATTGACGCCATGACCTGCTGCAAGCTGCTGGGTCTGCGCCCAGTAATCGATGAAGAGAACGGCAAGCAGGTGTTTGCCATCGATCGCCAGCAGGCCAGTCAGATCGATCGCTACCGCCTGGTAATCGTCGATGAGTGCTCGATGATCAACCAAGAGCTGTGGGAGCTGCTGGTCAACGCCGTTTCCAACCTGTACCGGGGCACTCAGATTTTGTTTGTGGGCGACCCGGCCCAGCTGCCCCCGGTGAATGAGCCCGAGTCAGCCTGCTTTAGCCAGATTGTGCACAAATCTCAGCTAACCGAGGTGGTGCGTTACGGGGGGGCGATCGCCGTCATCGCCGAAGACCTGCGGCGCAATCTGGAGCGCGACACTCTGCCCCGCTTTACCCCCGACACCAACGCCACCAACACCGAGGGCTGCTTTGTGCTGCCCCGCCATGCCTGGGAAACGCTGCTGATTCGCGCCTTTACCAGCCCCGCCTACCAGCAAAACCCCGACCAGGTGCGCGCCCTGGCCTACACCAACCGCCGGGTGGCCCAGCTCAACCACATCATTCGCACCGCCATCTACGGCCCCAACGCCCTACGGTTTGTGCCCGGCGAACGGCTGATTGCCATCACCCCCTGCCTGGAAGAAGAGACTATTGTGCTGCCCACCTCCGCCGAGTGCGAGGTGCTCCACATCGCCCGGGGCCGCGAGGGCGAATGGCCCCTATGGATTCTCGAAGTCGAAACCGAGGCCGGTGACTTCAAGACCCTGCGAGTGCTCCATGAGTCGGGTCAGGGCGAATTTAAAGCCAAGCTCGACGGTCTAGCCAAAGACAAACGCTGGATGGAGTTTTGGGACTTGCAGCAGCGCTTCCACGCCGTTGACTACGCCTACAGCCTCACCATTCACAAGAGCCAGGGCTCCACCTTTCAAGACGTGTTTGTGGACGTGCCCTCTATGCGGGCCAACCGCAATGTGACCGAGCGCAACCAGCTCTGCTACGTGGCCTTTACCCGCGCCGCCAAGCGCCTGTTTTTACACCAGTAGCTGGCCCTTGTCTATCCTGGCATCTCCTGATTATCTTTCTGGGTTACGGTACCAGGCCAAACTCCACCAGAGCGGGGTAGAAATTGCGGTTTTCGTGGCTGGGACGGCTGAGCTTGATCAGGGCAAAACGCTGGAGTGGAGTGAGCGATCGCCATTGCTCTAGAGACACCGCCGCCCCCACCTGGGCGGCCTGGGCGATCACCTCAGGGGGCACCAACTCGCTCTCCCAACCGGGATTGGGCTCGATGGGCAGGGTGCCAGCGGGAGACCCCTGCACCTGGCACACCAGGGCTTGCACCGCGCTGGCATAGGCGGCGATGTCGTCGACCGGCAGCTGGGTCAACCGCAGGCGATCGCCCTCACTAAAGCGATGCCAGTGCTCTAGCTTGAGCTTCACGCCGCAGCAGTCAAGCTTGAAGCGCACCTGCATGGGAATACAGCGCAACGACTCCACAAAGTCGGACTCAAAACCAAAGAACTCTGTCCCTGGTTGAGGCTGAACGTCATCGTTCTGCGATCCACCGACAGGGGCAGGGGGCGAGGGGGTTGGAGGCATGGCAAAGACACAAACGCTAGCGGGGCTGCATCGAGTGAACATTGAGCTGATAGGTCTGCCCCTGGTGGGTAATCACCAACGGCCCTGGGCCAGAGTTCTCCGGGGGCGGCGGGGCTCCCACGAGAGGAGTAAAGGTGACTCGGTCGACCTGGTTGCCAGCAGAGGGGGTCAGGGCTTGGGCCACCTGGCTCGCCTGATCTAATTGCTCGCTCAGCGATACCAGCGTGCTCAGACCATTGATCAAATCGCGAATGTTGCGCCGCAGGGCCGGGTCGCCCGTGAGCTCATCCACATCGGCTAGCACCTTGTGGGCGCTTTGAAACACCGTGCGGGCCGAATCTAGGGTCTGCTGTAGTGTGACCAGATTTTCGGGACTGTTAAAGGTGCCGGTAATCGATCGAATGTCGGCGGCCGCCAGAACCGCATCGGCGGAGAGACGGTCTAGATTGACCAAAAACTCGCTGTTTTGAATGGCAGGGCTGAGAGTAGTGGTAATGGTTGCGATATTGGCGGTGCTGCGGTTGATGCTATCTAACGTGGTGGCAATGGTGTTGCGGTTGGCGACCACCAGCTGGTTGACCGCCGCTCCGGTGACCTCAAACTCAGCAGCGGCGCTGCCGATGTTGTCGGTGGCGCGGTTGGCCGAATCCATCAGCGGGCCTAGATCTGTTCTGACCTGCTGGGATAGCGTCATCAACTCAGTGGAGAGCAGATTGGCATTATTGGTCAGGTCTACGGCTTTGTTGAGGGTTGCTTTGAGATCGGCGATAATCTCGGGGTCGGCAAAAGCGTCGGCAAGCCCCTCTGCCGATCGAATCAGTGACTCATAGCTGACTCCAACCTGGCCTGGGATGCGATCGCCGTTGCAGATAATCGCCTGCCCCTCACAGTCGGCTTCATGGGGGCTGACGAGCCCTTCCTCGGGGGTCAGCAACCGCACGGGGGTGATATCGATGGTGGTATCGCCAATCAACCCCGACTGATTGACAAAAATCGACGCGTCGCGGGGAATGCGCAGATCGCTGCTGCCAATTTCGATGGCCACATCCACCTCGTTGGTGGTTGGCACAATGCGCAGCACTCGGCCCACCCGTACCCCCCGGTAGCGCACATTAGCCCCTTCTTGAATGCCCAGGGTATCTGTAAACACCAGGGTGGCCCGATAGGTCTGGCTGCGGGGGTTGAGCCCCCGCAGCCAGAGCACTAGCCCGCCAAACAGCCCCACCGCCATCAGGATCAACAGCCCGACCGACCCCTCTCGAATTGCCCTTGCCCGCATGGTGCCCTCTTACCCCAACCGCTCAAGTCTGGTACCTGAAAATCTATCGCTAAAATCTATCCCTGCCCTAGCTTGCATTCGATATCCTATCCCAGGTTGACGAGCGGCCCAAGCCGTCTTTCAGGAATGCACCGATCGCCCTGCCGCTGACATCACTGACCGCTACTGCACCATTTGAATAGGCCCATCGACGCGACCGCTGAAAAACTGCCGCATGTAGGGGTTATCGGTATCGTCTACCGCTGTCACCGGCCCCTGCCACTGAATGCGCCCCCGGTGCAAAAAGATGACGCGGTCGGCGGTGCGACGAATGGTGCTGTCTTGGTGGGTGACAATCAGATAGGAGCTGCACCCATTGCTGTGCTGAATCGTGCGAATCAGGTCTTCAATCACCGTTGAGGCGATCGGATCAAGACCTGCGGTGGGCTCATCGTACAGCAGCAGCGCTGGGCGGTCCTGAGGGTTGTCAGGGTTAGACACGATCGCCCGGGCAAAGCTCACCCGCTTGCGCATGCCCCCCGACAGCTCCGCCGGGTAGCGGCGGCCAATGCCGGGCAGCCCCACCATTTCAAGCACTTCCTCCACCAGGTACTGAATCTGACGGGCAGGCAGGGTTGAGTGCTGGTAGAGCAAAAAACCCACATTTTCTTCAACGGTGAGCGAGTCAAACAGCGCCGCCTGCTGAAATACCATGCCAATACCCACCGGGTCGGGGGCATCTTCGATCAGCCCGTGCCGCAGCTGCCCAGCCACATAGATTTCTCCGACATCGGGGGAGAGCAAACCAGCAATGATGCGCAAAATGGTCGACTTGCCAGTGCCTGACGGCCCAATGATGGCGACGGCCTCTCCGCGATGCACGGTCAGATCGACGTTGTCGAGCACCTGGTTGCTGCCAAAGCGCTTAGAAATACCCCTAAGCTCCAGAAGCACCTGGTCATCACAGCCGCTAACAGCGGCACCCCGCCTCTGCTCTGGCAAAGAAGAACTGGCTGGGGAGAAGCGGTCATTCTGGGCGTTAGCCATACACACAGTCCCATCGGCCTGATTGACGTTGACTCATTATTAACAGACTCAAGGGTGTATCCATGTCTTGACTCTATCAAATAGCCGCTAAAATCGAAGGCGCTAGTCATTTACCCCTAAGAGTAGCCCAACTAAAAGCAACATCCCTTTCAAAAACGCGACCCCAGGGCTGGTCGTGGTGAGGTTGCGGATAAGTTTTGGTTAGAACACTCTCAGGTTGGTCAAATCGCCCAGCACCCTGTCAGTCTTTTCCCATGTCATCAAAACCCTTTCGCACGGCTCTGACTAAGCTTTTAAGTCGGGTTCGGCAAGAGACCCTAACCCTTGCTCCGCCGCGCCGCATCAACCGACTGGTGTGGTGGTTAGCACCAGGGCTATTGGTCAAGCGATGGCTATTTCTCAGCATGGTCGGGGTGCTGCTGGTGGGCATAGGAGTCATGATCTGGCTCAAGCTGACGCCGGTATTTTATACCGGCCGAATATTGGGGGCGGCTATTCGAGCCTTTACCACCCATGTGCCGAGCTATATTAGCGGCCCTCTAGGCGTGTTGCTGGGCCTAGGGCTAATTCTTTGGGGCCAGAGCCGCACGGTGGGAGCAATCACCGATGTTCTGATACCGGGTAACGAAGAAGACTTGCTCGATGCCCTACTGGCTCAGCGGCGGCTGTCTCGGGGGCCAAAAATTGTGGTGATTGGCGGCGGTACTGGCTTGTCGAATCTGCTGCGGGGGCTTAAGCAGTACAGCTCAAATATTACGGCGATTGTCACCGTGGCCGACGATGGCGGGTCTTCGGGGCGGCTGCGGCGGGAGATGGGGGTGCTGCCGCCGGGGGATATTCGCAACTGCCTGGCCGCCCTAGCCGATGAAGAAAAGCTGCTGACAGAACTGTTTCAATATCGGTTTGAGGCAGGGAGCGGACTGGCGGGGCACAGCTTTGGCAACCTGTTTTTGACCGTCATGAATGAGATCACTGGCGATATGGAGCAGGCGATCGAGGCGAGTTCTAAGGTACTGGCAATCCAGGGGCAAGTTCTGCCTGCCACTCCCAAAGATGTGCAGCTGTGGGCTGAGCTGAGCGACGGGCGGCGGATTGTAGGCGAGTCAAAAATCACCGAAGCGCGCGGTCGCATTGTGCAAATCGGCTGCTTGCCCCCCAACCCACCCGCTCTGCCCAAAGCCATTAAGGCGATTGAGGAGGCCGACTACATTGTGATTGGCCCAGGCAGCCTCTATACCAGCATTATTCCTAACCTGCTGGTGCCGGATCTGGTCAAGGCGATCGCCGCCCAGCGGGTGCCGCGCATCTACGTGTGCAACATCATGACTGAGCCCGGCGAGACCGATAGCTTTTCAGTGTCTGACCATATTCGAGCGATTGACACGGCCTGTGGTGCCAACCTATTTGATGCGGTGCTGGTGCAAAAGTCTATGCCCTCTGACGCAGTGATCAGTCACTATGCCCAGGCTGGCGTGGGGCCAGTGCTCCTCGATCGCACCGCCATCATTGAGTCGGGTCGCCGCATTATTGCCGCCAACGTCATGGAAGAGGGAGATGACCTCACCGTCAGGCATCAGTCTCAGCGCCTAGCGCGGGTGCTGCTGCGCTGGTACTCACGCACCCAGGGGCTCTGGTAGCGGGCTTTGGATGCAGACCTATCTAGGAGGGGTCAGACTTGAATCGTTGGCTGACCCAGCCGACGACTCCACTGGCGATCGCCCCGGCCATCAAAACACTCAAGGCTGGCAATATCAGCGGGCTCCAGAGGGAGTACCAGAGGTCGAGCCCCAGGTCTAGGTTCATCGATCGCCCTAGCACAGCCACCAAAAACCAGCCCAAGCTGAGCAACACTAGACCCAGATCAGCCACCAGTACCCAGCTAATCAGGCTCGAAAGGCGTTGGGTTATGGGTGTTTTATTCATTGACTTCTCTATGTGAGGCAACGGAAAATAGGGGAATGAAACCAAATTCAAGTCCAGCAGTGGAGTTCTGCCTGCGGGAAAACTATAGAACAAAATAGGCTGCTCTAGGGTCAGAGCAGCCTATTCAAAAGCCTACAGTTATGAACTGAATGATACACAATTACCCCTAGTTCAGACAGGTGGCTGGCCCCACGGCAATCTAAGCATCTAGGTTCTGAACGAGCAGATTGTCGGGGTCTACGTAGTGGCAAACGGCATCGTCAACACAGATCAAGGCCCAGCCAGAGGCCTCAATGCTGACTAGCTCATAATCAGTATCTTGCACAAAAAAGCCTTTGTGATTACGAGTTTCGGGCTTGACTCCAACGGGGTTAGCAGACATGACTTTGCTCTCCAGAAAACAGCGACCAGCAGTGTAAGCCCACTCCAAGCCCGAAGTAAAGGTCTGCCTGGGGGCGAACGATCAGCTCCGAACTGGGATAGGGATAAAAAAGCTTATGACTTAGATGAGGAAATCCTATCATTGACTTCATGAGAAGTTTATTAAGTAATTTATGGCTTTATTGCGAACCAAAGGGATGTCAACGAGCGGGGGCGCGATCGCCCTCCTATTCCTTCGCGGCAACTCGTTGATTTTCGGCTTGCTGATGTCCAAAACACATATTTTCTACCGTCAATAGATTGTTTACCTAAGTTTTGTAAATATTCTGGGAACCCGAAATTTTGATCAAAAAACAGTAAATATACTCAGCTTACATTCTGGGTTTTTCCTCAATTGATGACGTTAGCCCTTGATCCCCGACTAGTTTTTGTGGTCTAGGTTTTGCCAGGGCGATCGCAAACTGGTTCTTCAATGCCTGACCTAACGCTTGATTACGCCTGCTTGCGACCAAAGAGATGTCCCTAGCACTCATTTCCTCGTCGTGGGTATAGGCGATCAAGTCAGGCTGCCTTTCACCGAGTTGGGTGCGGCCTCTAACCGCTATACGGTTTTTAACTACCAGCACGTCCTGATTTAGGGCGGGGTCATCGTCGGCAAAGTAGAGGCGTTTTAGGTCAGTTCCTGGCCAGAGTGCCCCTAGGGGCCACCGCCACCAGGGCCAGGTAGGGTGAGATCTGGACAGTGAGAACCGCGGTCAAGCTTGCCATAACCAGCCAGCGCCGTCGCTGAGTCACATTGAAGCTGAAGATAGATCCCACAAGTTGCCTGTGCTCCTGCCCGCCCTGCCCCGAAATCTTGGCCAATACCATCATTGGCACGGCACCTGTTCATAATTTTCGAAGGTAGAGTCGCGGTTGCCCATAAAAAAACCAGCTTTTCTCGACCACTCCAGAGGTAAGCGCGTTAGAGTTGGATGATTGCTTTTTTTCGATATCTTTGGGGCATGCCATGGAGACCTGTTTGGCCTGCCCAGGTTTAGCTGAAAGACCTGCAACAAAAGAATCTGTAGCGCTTTCCAGGCAGGCCAAATTGGAGTTAGAAGTGTCAACGTTTCAGGGTGGTTTAAGGAGTTAGGTATGTGGTTTCAGATTCCCCCCCCGGCCCCGGCAGTTGAGGCGATCGCAGCGGTAGTCGTGGTGTCCGACAGTTTGGCCGCTGACTGCGAGAAGGGTAGCCGCGACTGTTTTCCAGAAGACCGAGTGGGGCTAGGCCCTGAAACAATCACCTACCAAGTCTTAGATCTCAGGAGAGAAAACGTGCTGATCTAGCCCTAAGGAGCTTAGTAGGCAACCAGGCTGATTGTTGCAGCAGCCCCCTGGGGTTAAATATATAAGGTCTTGGCTAGTTTGCCGACAGTTTGCTGGAAGGACCTAGGCGCGCCCTCCAGCTAGCTCTGCCTGCTCACGCCCCAGAACTGGCTGGAGAGTTTCTAAATCTAAGGTGGCCGCCGCCGCCACGAGTTGGGGCAGTGATTCTGGGTCAGCTAGATAGGGCAAGGTGCCCAGCACTGGGGTTTGGGCCAGCTGAGCAATCAACGCCGCCGGAGCCCAGCGATCGACCTGCTCTGGGTCTAAGGGCTGGGGACAGTTGAGAATGATGCCCCGGAGGTCAATGCGCTGCTGCCGAGCCAGGGCCACATTGGCGATCGCCTGGGCGATCGCCCCCAGCTTCACCGGCACCACTAGCACCGTCGGCAGATGCCAGGCGGCGGCCAAATCGGCCACGGTCAGCTCGTAGGTGACGGGGGAGCCCAGCCCCCCCAGCGCCTCGACCAGCACCCAGGGGTGCTTTTGGGTGGCGGCTTCGAGCGAGCGCCAGGCCAGGGTGAGATCGACCGATCGCCCCTCTAGCTCGGCGGCCAAAGGGGGGGCCAGGGGAGCGTCAAAGTACTGAGACGTAATCGCCCCGAGGTCAGTGGTAGGGAAAAACAGCCGCTGGTACAGCTCGCGATCGCCCACCCCCGACTGAAAGGGCTTGAGCACCGCTGGAGCCTCCGTGGGTCGGTGCCGCTGCCAGTAGGCCAGCAGAGCGCTGGTCACCACGGTTTTGCCCACCTCGGTGTCGCTACCCGCCACCAGCAAAGCATTGAGAGAAGCCATAGACCTTAATTCCTAATCGCCCTAATCAATCGCCCTAATCAACCGATACTCGCAGCACATAGTTAGACGGACGGGGCGAACTCACATCGATCAGGTAGTCGCCGCCCTGGGGTAGCTGCCCCTGCCACGACAGCACCCGCGATGCATCAGGAATCAGCTCGCCCCCTGGGAAGCGCACATCCAGGGTGACTGGGCCACTGACTGTGGGCAGATCGAGTGTCAATATCTGACCGGCCTGGGCATTGACCAGGTAGCGCCGCGATCGATCTTGGTTGACCTGCCCCGACACCTGCACGCTGGTCTGCCCCGGCGGAATCTGCACCCGCTGCTCAATCACCGTCCCTGTAGAAGGCTGCTCTGGCGTCGGCTCTGGCGTCGGCGTCGGCACCATCGGGGGCTCGGGGTCGACGGTGGGCTCGGGCTGAGGCTCGACGGTGGGGCCGGGCTCGGGCACAGCGCTCAGGCTGGCCTCCAGCTCATAGTCGCTCTGCTCTAGGCCTTGCACTGGCCGCAGCTGAATAGTGTAGTCGCCGTCGGCGGGCAGGGTGCCCTGCCAGTTGAGCACCCGCTGGGCCGATCGCTCCACCGGTTGGCCTTGGGCGGTGAGCACCGTCAGCAATACGCCTTCGCCAGTCATGCGAGCCATCAGCACCTGTCCCTCCCTAGCGCTGACGCGGTAGTTGATGGTTTCATTGCTGCGCAGACTGCCGGTGACTGTGCGATCGGAGCCGGGCTCAAGGGTGAGGTTTTGGTTGTACTCCACCGGGCTGGTATCAGGGGTGGGGGTCGGCTCAGGGGCCAGAGTAGGCGTTGGCACTGGGTCGAGGGTGATCTCGGGGCTGGGCACTGGCGTCGGGGCAGGGGTGCGATTGAGCAAGCTCACCACCGTCCAGCCGCCCAGGCCAGCCACCAGAGCCAGGGCACCCCCGATCACCGCTACTGCCCAGGGGTTTTCCCATACAGAGCCATCGTCGGCGACGGGTACTGGGGTGGTGTAAGTGGGGGTTGGCCGCAGGCTTGGCCCAGCCTGCGGCCCAGGAGAAGCTATCTGGGTTGGTTGGTACTGCCGCCCCACCGCTACCGTTCTCACCTGGGAAGGTGGGGCCACGGGCGAGGCCGCCATGCCTGCGCTACCCAAAGCCTGAGCCATTTCGCTCACCGACTGGTAGCGATCGCCCGGTCGGTAGCTGGTCGCCCGCTGCAACACCTGGAGCAGGCCAGGGCTGATAGTATTGGGCAAATTCCAGCTAAGGTTGACGTCGTCAAACAAGTCTTGGGGCTCTCTGCCGGTCAGCAGCACGATCGCCGTCACGGCCAGGGCATAGAGGTCGCTGCTGGGATAGGCCCGGCCCGACTGCATCTGCTCGCTAGGGGCGTAGCCCAGCTTGCCCACCGAGGTTGCCTGACTAAGGCTGCCCCCCGGCGGCTGAATGCGAGTGACCACTTCTTTGACCACGCCAAAGTCGATCAGCACCGGCAGCCCATCGACCCGGCGCTGCATGACATTGTCGGGGCTAATGTCGCGGTGAATAATGCCCTTGCTGTGGATGTGGGCCAGCACCGGCAGCATCTGCTGCAAAAACTGCCGTACCTCCGCCTCTGAGAAGGCCATGCCCTGGCGCAAGCGATCGTTGATCAGATCGCGGTAGGTAATGCCGTCGATATAGGCCTGCACTAAAAAAAGTCGCTGATTTTCCTCAAAAATGGCCTGAAACTTGGGAATCTGAGGATGATCAATGCTGTGGAGAATGTTGGCCTCCCGCTGAAACAGCTGGAGCGCCTTGTCAGAAAACTCACTCCCCTGCTGGGGCTCTAGCTCCTTGACGGCTACCTTTTCATCAAAGCGATTGGTGTCTTCGGCCAGGTAGGTGCGCCCAAAGCCACCGTGCCCCAGCTCTTGCACAATGCGGTAGCGATTCTGAAGGATAAATCCATGGGGCAGGGTGGGGTGCATGGCTTGAGTAGCGGGGCAGTAACGGAGTTAGAGACATCGGGGGCGATATTTGCAGGCGAAGGCAGCACCAAAAGGCGGCTAACCTCAGCGAAACATCGCTACACCAGTTTACAGTAGGATTACCGGCGACTTCACGCCTTCACCTCACCCTAGACCTCGGCTGACCCGATACGGCTCTACGCTGCCCCGAGGTGGGAAGTCCCTACTGGAGCCAGAGCTGCCCCTTTGCCACAATGAAATCACTGTCAGTATCGGCCCAGTTGGCACCTAGGACGTTTTAGATCAGGTGGTTTTAGTTCAGGTGATTTAGGCCCGCTGGCAGTAGCCCCCATCCATGCTGAAGGAAGCGAATCACAGGCCATGGGCAACACCGATGGTATGCAAAAGCAAGCTGCTGAGCCCAAGCTGGGTTTGCCCAGCGTCAATCTACCGCTTCCCACCGCTGTGCCTGACCTGCTCAAGCGCCCCTTGCTGGTGGGCGGTTTGGGGGTTTCGGCCACCCTGGCGCTGGTGGGTACAGTGCACGGCAGTCTCTTTGACAGTTCTACACTGTTGAGTGCCCTGGCCCTGGGGTCGGGCATTTGGTGGTGGCGGCGAGGCGATCGCACCCTACGTCATGCTGGATCGGCCCCCAAACCCGTTGCGCCGCCGGTTGTCGATCGCAGTCGGGTCGAGCGAGAGCTAGCCAGCCTCAATCAATTAATCGATGCCCTGGCCCAGGAGCTAAACCTGGCCAGCAAACTAGAGAATGGGTCAGACGCTGTCAGCGCCTATCGCCAGGCGCACCAGGCGCTAGTGGCCGACCTCGATCGAGAGCGTCTTCAGGTGGCGATCGCGGGCGACCCCCGCACCGGCAAAAGTACTTTGCTCAATCTGCTCACCGCTGACGGTCTCGCTGGGGACGGCCTTGCCTTTACCGAGGTGCCCCTGGTGGCTGGGGCCAGCCCCGACTGGCTCAACTACGACGGAGTGCTGCTAGTCACCGATGGCGACATTACTGCCAGTGCCCTGGCGCTGTTGAAAGAACGGGTGATTGCCGGTCAGGCCGCAGTGCTGGTGTTCAATCGACAAGACCACTACGACCCAGCAGACCAGCAGATTATTTTGAGTCGGCTTCAGCAGCAGGTGGCCACCCTGCCTGCCTCGGTGCCGGTGGTCGTGACTGCCGCCGCCCCCCGACCGATCAAGGTGCGCCGCCACCAGAGCGATGGCACCATCACCGAGACCATGGAGACTCCGGCTCCGGCGATCGCCGCCCTGACCACCACCCTCGCCACCGCCGTGGTGGCCCAGCACTCGATCCTGGTGGCCGCCACCGCCCTGCGGCGCACCCAGGCTCTAACGCAGCAAGTGCAGACCCATATCAACCAGCTGCGCCGCGATCGCGCCCTGCCCCTGATCGAACAGCTTCAGTGGGTGGCCGGGGCCGCTGCCTTTGCCAACCCCGTGCCCACCCTCGACCTGCTGGCCACCGTCGCCATCAACGCCCAGCTCATTCTCGACCTGAGCAAAGTCTACGGTTTTAGCCTCAACTTAGACGAGGCTAAAACCGCCGCTGGCACCCTGGCCAGCCTGACAGTCAAGCTGGGCCTCGTAGAACTCTCAACCCAGGGGCTCACCGCCGTACTCAAAAGCCACTTTGCCACCTACCTGGCGGGCGGCCTAGTCCAGGGTTTGAGCGCCGCCTATCTCACCCGCATGGCGGGCCTCAGCCTGGTCGACTATTTTGAACAGGCCGCCCTGGTGGGCACCGCCGCCACCGACCTATCCTGGGCAGCCCTTGGTCAGCGCTTGCAGGCGGCCGTGCTCCCCAACCGCCAGGGCAGCCTGCTAAAAACCCTGGCCAAGCAGGGTATCGAGATCCTCAAGCCCGCCCAACTGCCCGCTGGCACAGCGCCTGCGGTGGAGTTGACGGCTGAGTCGGTTGTCGTCGCCGAGGAAAGGTGAGGGGGTAGTGGGTAAAGCAAATTCTAAGGTTTGAGTTTGGATGATGCACAAAAGCTCAAAGCGAAGCAATAGCCTCCAGCTCGCGATCTCTGCCTCTCGCTAAATCAATGGTGGGCACTGCCCACCCTACAGGTTCTCCCCTCTATCTACTCAAAACTCTCCCCCACCTATGCCCTCCCCCCTGCTCCAACGTGCCCGCCAAACCCTCTCTCAGGCGGTCTCTCGCTACTCTGAAGCGGGCCTGACCGGTGCTGCCTCTGAGGCTCCCCCCCACCAAGCGGCGCTGAAAACGGGACTGGGGCAGTTGCAAAGCCTGAGCGACAAGCTAGAGTCGCGCTGCCTGCGGGTGGCGGTATTTGGCTTGGTCAGCCGGGGCAAGTCGGCGGTAATCAACGCTCTGGTAGGCGAAAACCTGCTCGAAACCGGCCCCCTGCATGGGGTCACCCGCTGGCCCCGATCGGTGTCCTGGCAGCCCCAGATCGACGATGCCCAGCCCTGGCAGATTGAGCTGATCGACACCCCCGGCCTCGACGAGGTGGGCGGTGCGGTGCGGGCCGACATGGCCCAGACAGTGGCCAGTCAAGCTGACCTGATTTTGTTTGTAGTGGCGGGTGACATCACCCAGCTCGAGTACGACGCTCTGCTAGAGCTGCAGCGGGGGCAAAAACCTTTGCTGCTGGTGTTTAACAAGGTTGATCTCTACCCCGAAGTTGATCGTCAGCGGGTGTACGACACTCTCCAGCAATTGCGAGCAGGCTTGAACCAGGCCAGCCCCGCCCCCCCGATCGCCGCTGATCAGTTGGTTATGGTAGCCGCTAACCCGGCCCCGCTGCGGGTGCGCATCGAGTGGCCCGACGGCCGCATCGGCGAAGAGTGGGAACCCCAATCTCCCCAGATCGAGCCCCTCCGATCGGCGCTGCTGACGCTGATTGGCCAGGATGGATCGGCCCTGGTGGCGCTCAACGCCCTGCGCCATGCCCGCGCCATTGAAGCAGACCTAGTGGGCCATGTCAGCCAGATACACAGCGATCGCGCCGACGATCTGATCTGGCAGTTTGCCAAATATAAAGCGGCGGCGGTGGCCCTCAACCCGATCGCCGGGCTTGACCTGCTGGGCGGGGTGCTCACCGATCTGGTAATGATTCGAACCCTGGCGCGGCTCTACGACTTTCCCATTACCAACCACAAGGCGGGGCGGCTGTGGCGGGCGATTCTCAAAAGCTCGGGCACCCTGCTGTTGAGTGAGCTGGGCAGCGGGCTGCTGGGGGCAGGCAAAACCACCGCCGCCCTGGTGACCCTGGTAGACAGCGCCTCGGGGGTGGCGGCCTTGGCCGGAGCCATGACGGCCCAGGCCAGCGCCGCTGGCTACGGCACCTATACCGTAGGGCAGGCCGCCAAAACCTATCTGGAGCAGGGCTGCACCTGGGGGCCGGAGGGGGTGAGCGCCACCCTGGTCACTCTGCTCAACGAGACCGATCGATCGACCACCCTGGCCCAGCTACGCCAAGAGGTGCAGGCTGAGCTGGTAGAAGCTGCGATCGCTGAGCGCTAGGGGCTGTCTCCAAGAATCAAATGTGGCAGCCCCTAGCCTGTGATTTGGGACGGGCGTGGCAGGGCTGATCTCACCGGGGTTTTGGTTGCAATTGAGGATACGCCCTAGGGTGCAGGGGCGGAGCTGTTGCCCCGAAGGCCGAGCCGGGTATGCTTGAGGTACTTGCGTTAGCGGGGCACCAGGGTTTTGTACTGGTGATGCGATGCTGGAGGGCTAGCCTCTGGTGCCCTGTATGTTTTAGGCCCTAGGGCACCCTTTGAGCCCCAATCAACCGACGCCGTACCGAGCAAACGCTATGCCTAGGGAATGCTGTATCCACAGGCCTAGAGCCTGAAAGGCCATGATTACTTTCTCCACGTCCAGAGTTTTCTATGGTCAGTGAGCCCCTGGGGGCGATCGCGTCCTCGTCTCCCCTTTGTCAGGACGACTCAGCCGCTGCGGGTAACGGCTTTGACCCGCCTGCTAATCGGACAGTAGTTGCCGAACGCTATGCCGCGCAGCTCTGTCTCAAACAAACCCAGAGCGCCTTTGCCAGCCTATTTCACCACAGCCCAGACCCGATGGCGGTGACGACATTTCCTGAGGGGCGGCACCTGTTGGTCAACGCCAGCTACGCCCGCTGGCTGGGCCGCTCCACTAGCGAAATTCTTGGGCGGCGGCCCGCTGACCTGGGCGTTGTGCACAATCGGCGGCAGTTTGCCCGGCTGCGGCAGCAAATTTGCGATCGCGGCAGCATTCAAAACATTGAGATCGACTCGTGCTTTGCCGACGGCCAGATTCGCACGCTGTTGGTCTCTGCCGAAATCACCCAGCTAGATGGACAGACCTGCCTACTCTCTGTCGGCAAAGACATCACCGATCGCAAGGCCATTCAGGCGACCCTCACCGCCGCCGAAGCTCGGTTTCGGGCCATTTTTGAGCAGATGGGGGTCGGGGTTTGCCAGGCCAGCCTAGACGGGCAGTTGACCGACGCCAACCCCGGCATGTGCCGCTTGCTGGGCTACAGCCGCGCTGACCTGGTGGGCAAAACGTTTGTCGAGATCACTCACCCCGACGATGTGGGGCTCGATTTGCAGCACTACAACCGTCTACTGGCCGGCGATCTAAACTCATTTACCATTGAAAAGCGCTACTGCCATCGAGACGGCAGCTACGTTTGGGTGGCGTTGACGGTGTGCCTCGTGCGCGACGACCAAGGCACACCGCTGTTTAGCATTGGGGTGTCTCAAGATGTCAGCGATCGCAAGCAGGAAGAGGCCGAACGCCAGGCCGCCGAGCTGGCGCTACAGGCTTCCCACCGCCGCATTCACAACATTTTAGAGAGCATTACCGACGCCTTTTTTGCCCTCGATCAGCAGTGGCGATTTACCTACCTCAACCGGAGGGCCGAGCAGGTTTTGCGGCGATCGCGCCAGCGGCTGCTGGGTCAAAACCTCTGGCACGAAATTCCTGAGGCGCTGGGCACCAGCTTCGCTAAAGAGCTGCGCCGGGCTATGGCCGAGCGGGCCAGCCTCACCGTCGAAGACTACTTGGCCCATGCCGACAGCTGGTGTGAGTTTCACGTCTACCCCACACCGGAGGGGCTGGCGGTGTACTTTCAAGATGTCAGCGATCGCAGGCTGATCGAAGAGCGCCTGGCCTATGAAGCCTTCCACGACTCCCTCACCGGTTCGCCCAACCGGGCCTATTTTATGGATCAGCTCACGGCGGCGGCGCTGGCGGCTAAAGCCTCTCGGGAGGTGGTCTTTGCGGTTTTGTTCATCGATCTCGACCGGTTTAAGGTAATCAACGACAGCCTCGGGCACCTGGTGGGCGACCAGCTGCTGATCGAATGTGCCCAGCGGCTGGGGTCAGTGGTGCGCGAGGGCGACCTGGTGGCGCGTCTCGGCGGCGACGAATTTGCCATTTTGCTGCGCACCATTGCCACCATTGACGATGCTCTGGCGATCGCCGATCGCATTCACCAGGTGTTGCAGACGCCTTTGGTGCTAGCCGGGCGGGAAATTTTCATCAGCGCCAGCGTCGGCATTGCCTCTACCCTCACCGGAGCCGTGGAGGCCGTAGACTTTTTGCGTGACGCCGACACCGCCATGTACCAGGCTAAAGACCAAGGGCGGGGACAGTCAATTTTGTTTGACCCGGCCATGTATGAGCGGGTGAGCACCCGCCTTACCCTTGAGAATGACCTACAGCGGGCGATCGATCGCCATGAACTAACCCTGCACTATCAGCCCATTGTCGATCTGGCGACCGATCAGCTGATCGGCTTTGAGGCCCTGGTGCGCTGGCACCATCCCCGCTGGGGGCTGATCTCCCCGGCCCAGTTTATTCCTCTGGCAGAAGAGACCGGGCTGATTTTGGTCATTGGTGCCTGGACTCAGCTAGCCGCTTGTCAGCAGCTACAGTGCTGGCGGCAGCTACACCCCCAGGCAGCGGATTTGGTGATTAGTGTCAATCTGTCGGTCAAGCAGTTTGCTAACCCCCACCTGATTGACACCATTGATGAAACGCTAGCGGTCACGGGTCTCAGCAGCGATCGCCTGCGGCTCGAAATCACCGAAAGCGCCCTGATCGACAATCCTCAAACGGCTGAGGCCATGCTCAAAGCGCTGCGCGAACGGGGCATTCAGCTGGGGATTGACGACTTTGGCACCGGCTATTCGTCCCTGAGCATGGTGCACCAGTTTCCTATGCAGATGCTCAAAATCGACCGGTCGTTCATTCACTCCATGGGGGCTGACCCTCGAGGGGTGGCGATGGTGCAGGCGATTTTGGCCCTGGCCCAAACCCTGGGCATGACTGCGATCGCCGAAGGGGTCGAAACCGAAGGCCAGCTCAATCAGCTGCGTCAGCTGGGTTGCCCCTATGCCCAGGGCTACCACTTCGCCAGCCCCCTACCCGCTGACCAGGCCGAGCACCTGCTGCTGCACTGGCCCCAGAGGCCCGCTAGCGGGGCAGGTCAGGCCGGTAGTAATCGCTGGGGTTAGGTGCCTGGCTACCGCCGTTTTTGTTGATGCAGCCGGGCTTGTCGACGTAGCGGCAGACTCGGGCGTAGAGCCGGGCGCGATCGCCCGGTGGCCCAGCCGAAAACAGCACGCGATCGCCCCCCACAATCCCGACCAAAATCTTGACGCCGCACACCGAGCAGGTTTGAGGTTCTGGCATAGATCAGCAACCCATAGAGCAACCAAAGACAGCTTACCGCGTTGGTCGGCCTCGATGGAGGCCAGAAATGGGTCTGGTCGCCATGGGGTGTGATCCCAAATCTGAATCGCCTACCCCCAAGTCAATCAGGTCAAAACCCCTAGAGAAATGACTACAAGAGCGGCGGCACCGTCAACCCCTTAAGAATTTTGGCACTGTCGTCTAACGCCTTACCCTGCACCAGCACCATAAAATTTCCCAGCCCCATCGGGTTAATTAGCTGGTGCAGCCTGTCGCGCCGCTGAATGGCGAGGTTGATCGTGTCGGTGTCAGTAGCTTGAATTTGACCTAGAGCAGCAATGCGATCGCCCAAACCCAGCGCCATCAAAAACATGGCCTGCTGGGTAGCCCCCAGAGTCTCCAGACCGCAGACTTCTCCCTGTCGTTCTAAGGCGGTGAAGTTGACGTGGGCGGTAATGTCTTGGTGGCCCAGGTGGCTGTAGGGGTGGTCGTGGTGGGCGTGCTGGTAATAGCACTGGACTGTGCCCTGGGCGCGGGCGCGGCTGTAGTAGCGGCTAGCGGGGTAGCCGTAGTCAACGGTGAGCACGTAGCCCCGGTGCAGCTTGGTGGCGACGGTTTTCACCCAGTCCAGTGCCGCCAGGTGCACCTCGGTACGGTAGCCGGGGGCGTATTGGGGGGCGGCCAGGTCGATGCCCACAAAGGCAAAGTAGTCGGCCAGGCGCGGTGTTGAAGGTGGAGCTAGCACCTCCTGTAGCGAGAATTCTGCACCGTCGGCCAGGGTGACGTAGACCTCTTGCAGCCCCGAGTCTGTGATCACGACCTGGTGAACGGGTAGGGCATCGACCAGTTCGTTGGTAAAAAAACAGCCGGTAAGGCTGTTATCAACGATGTCATCTAGCGCGACCCAGTCTACCCGTCCGGCCCAGGGGGAGAGACGATCTTGCTGGGCCATCCGCAGTCGGTCAGATTTTTCGACAATTTGGTAGCTGAGGGCGGCAAAGCAGTCAGGAAAATGATTTTGCAGCGCCCCCAGGGCATCGGCGGCAATCAGCCCCTGGCCTGCCCCCATTTCTACCAGCGAAAAAGGCTGGGGGCGGCCCAGGTGCTCCCACATTTCGGCAAACTGGACCGCCAACAGTTCGCCAAAGTCATGGCCCAGATGGGCGGAGGTGACAAAGTCGCCCTGGTGCCCCAGGATGGCGTCTTTGGTGGTGTAGTAGCCGCCTTCAGGATGGTAAAGCGCCAGATCCATGAACTCGGCAAAGGAGATGCGGCCCTGGGGAGAGGCTTGGATGCGATCGCGCAGAACTTGGTACAAAGCAGGATTGTGGGGCATAGATGCGAGGTGGGGAGTGGAGGGACGCACCGCTGTGCGCTTAGGGTGCCATTAGTCAGCAGGGGCGCGATCGCCCGTTGTTTCTGCATCGCCGTAGTGCGCCTCTCAGGCTCTTCAACCTTGAAGTTGCTGCCTTAGTTGATCGACAGACTTGGCCACGGCCAGGCACTTGGTGCCCCGACAGACCATGCCCACGGCTCCGGCGGGGAGGTCGGGGCTGGGGGTGAAGACGGTGGTGGGCCAGTAGTCGGTGGCCAGGGTGGCGATCGCCGCTGCCGTAGCCTTGACCACCGTACCGTGGAGAAACCAGTTGAGGCCCGCCAGCAGGCTGGGGCAGGCGCGGGGCAGCTGCTCGATCACAGTACCAAAGGCTTGCAGGGTGCGATCGGCGCGATCGAGGTAGTCCAGATTGTCGGTGAGCAGCGAAAGACGGACGAGGTTGGCCACCGCCACCCCATTTGCCGCCGGGGTGGCATTGTCTTGGTAGGGCCGCTCTTGCACCAGCAAATCTGCCCCAGCCGCCGCGCTCAAGTAGCCGCCCTGATCAGCGCTCCAGAGCAAATGGTCGAATTCTTGCTGGGTTGAAATGGCTAGGGTTAACCAGTCGGTTTCGGTAGGGGAGACGGCCAGACCGGCCTGGTGCAGGTCAATGAAGGCCTTGATCAGCAGGGCGTAGTCTTCGGCCTGGGCTGGCACATGAGGTGTGCCGTCGTAGCCGAGGCGGTACAGCTGGCTGCCGATCCACTGGTGCTGGCGAATGTGCTCGGCGGCAGTGATGGCGGTGGCCAGGTAGCTGGGGTTTTGGAATGCGATCGCCGCTCTGGCCAGCCCCGAGATCATCAGCGCATTCCAGGCCACAATCAGCTTGGTGTCGGTAACAGGGGGAATGCGCCCCGGCCAGGAGTGGGTTTTAGCGACCTGGTTATCGACGGCGGGCGGAAAGGTGGCCAGCTCTGCCGCCGGGGTACCGTAGCGCAGGGTAAAGAGGTGATCGAGCGAGGCTTCTACCTCAGTGGAGAGGGGGCCAGGGTGCCGCCGCTGCAACACAATCTGCCCCTCAAAGTTGCCCTGGGCCGTCACCGTGAAGGCCTCGGCTAAACCCTGAAGCTGGTCAGCCGTCAGCGCCGCTTCCAGCGTTTTGTAGGGCCAGGCGTAAAATGCGCCTTCCTCTGGTTCAGCATCGTTGGAAGTGACAAAGCTGTCGGCATCCTGGGCAGCGTAGAAGTAGCCCCCAGAGGCGTGACCAGAGGCATGGCCAGGGGCGGTCATTTCTCGCTTAAGCCAGGTATGGGTAAGGGCGATCGCCCGTTCAAAAGCCGGTTCTTGCTGCCCGCTGGCCCACAGATCGGCCAGATACTCCACAATCAGCCCGTTGTCGTAGAGCATCTTTTCAAAGTGGGGCACCGTCCAGGTGGGGTCTACGGTGTAGCGATGAAAGCCGCCGCCCACGTGGTCGTAGATGCCGCCCAGGGCCAGATCTAGCCCCCTCTGGCCGCACAGATGGGTCACATCTAGCTCCAGGTCAAACCTGTGCCCGCCCAGCACCGCCGCTGCGTAGGGCATCATCGGAAAGCAGGTGCCCTGGGCCTTGGGTATGAGCAGCTTGGCATTCGCCGTCAGCCCTGCACAGAGTACCGCCGCCGAGGGCACCGCCGGAGACTCCGGCAACTCCGCTCCCTGGTGCAGGTTGCCCATCACCGCCTCGGTGATTTCTGCCAGGCGGGCTTTTTCGGTGTCGTAAAACTGGCGTAGAGAGGTCAGCACCTGCAAGAAACCGGGTCGCCCGTACTTGGGTTCTAGCGGAAAGTAGGTGCCGCCATAGAAGGGCACTCGCGTCTCAGGATGCAGCACCACGTTCAGCGGCCAGCCCCCCTGGCCTGTCAGCATTTGCAGCGCCTGCATATAGATGCTGTCGATGTCGGGTCGCTCTTCGCGATCGACCTTGATGGGGATGAAGTTGGCGTTGAGGTAGGCGGCGATCGCATCATCCGAAAACGCCTCCCCCTCCATCACCGTGCACCAGTGGCAGCTCGAATAGCCAATCGACAGAAAAATCGGCTGGTCATTCTGCCTGGCCCGCTCCAGCGCCTCATCACACCAGGGCCACCAGTCGATGGGGTTTTCGGCGTGCTTCCGCAGATAGAGACTGGGCGAATCGGCCAGACGGTTGGTCATTGGGACAACGGTAGTAAAGCCATAAATACCCTATCACCATCGCTCCAGGCTATCCTCAAGACACCCTCGCTCAGCCCTGCCATGGTCACCGCCCCTCCGGCCCTCCGCCCGATTCAGTTTGCCAGCGACAACTACTCGGGCATGTGCCCCGAGGCCCTCGACTACCTGCTCAAGGCCAACCAGGGTGACGCGCCCGCCTACGGCGACGACCAGTGGACGCAAAAAGCCGCCGACAAATTTCGAGAAATTTTCGAGATTGACTGCGAGGTATTTTTTGTCTTTAACGGCACGGCGGCGAACTCGCTGACCCTGGCTTCGCTGTGCCAGTCATACCACAGCGTCATCTGTCACGAGCTGGCCCACGTCGAAACCGACGAGTGCGGTGCCCCCGAGTTTGCCAGCAATGGCTCTAAGCTGCTGCTAGCCCAGGGGGCCAACGGCAAGCTCGACCCGGTGAATGTAGAGCGGCTGATCACCAAACGCACCGACATCCACTACCCCAAGCCCAAGGTAATCAGCCTCACCCAGGTTACCGAGGTGGGCACCCTTTACACCACCGATGAGCTAGCTGCCCTCAGCGCCCTGGCCCGCCGCTACGGGCTCAAGGTGCATATGGATGGTGCCCGCTTTGCCAACGCCCTGGTGGCCTCGGGCAAAACCCCGGCAGAGCTGACCTGGAAGGCGGGCATCGACGTACTCTGCTGCTGCGGCACCAAAAATGGCATGGGCATTGGCGAGGCGATTCTATTTTTTGACAAAGCGCTAGCCGAAGACTTTGCCTACCGCTGCAAACAGGCGGGGCAGCTGTGCTCCAAAATGCGGTTTATCTCAGCTCCATGGCTGGGGCTGCTCGAAACTGGGGCCTGGCTGCGCAACGCGGCCCATGCCAACCGCATGGCGGCCTACCTAGAACAGCAGTTGGGCACTATCCCTGAGCTAAAAATTCTCTTTCCGCGCCAGGCCAACGGGGTGTTTGTGCAGATGCCCCCAGCCTTGATTGAGGAGTTGTATCGTCGCGGCTGGAAGTTTTACACCTTTATTGGTGCCGACGGGGCGCGGCTGATGTGCGCGTGGAATACGACCACGGCGGCGATCGACGAACTGGTCGCCGATATCAGAGATGCGATTTAGGGTCTTTGGAAAAGAAGGTGCCCGAGGGCGCAGAGCCTGCGCCCTCGGGAGGAAACAAGACCCTGGGGTATGCTCTTGGTCAAAATTGGCCTTTCAGAATTGTCATTAGTTTTGCGATCGCCACCTAGGCTACACAAGCGGGATGAACGATAGTGGCACTATCTTTTCATGCTTCTAAAGAAAAATTATGCAAATTAATGCCTTGGCCGCGTTGGAAAAAGGTGCCGCCCTTCAGCCCTTTAGTTTTCAAGCGGCACCGCTGCAGGCTTTTGACTGCGCGATTAAAGTGCTGGCCTGCGGCATTTGCCATTCTGATATCCACATGATCCACGACGATTGGGGCCTATCGCGATACCCGCTGGTGCCCGGCCATGAGGTGATCGGCGAAGTAGTTGAAACTGGTTCCCTAGTCACCCATTTGCAGCCGGGCGATCGCGTCGGGGTCGGTTGGCAGCAGGCCGCCTGCATGCAATGCCTCGACTGTTTAAGGGGCAACCACAACCTCTGCGATCAGGCCGAAGGGCTAATTGTCAGCGGCTACGGCGGCTTTGCCGACTACATGGTGGTCGATTCGCGCTTTGCCTTTAGCCTCCCCGCCGGAGTGTCAACGGAAGCTGCTGGGCCAATTTTGTGCGGTGGGGCCACGGTCTACGCGGGGTTGCGCAATGCGGGCATGACCTCTGGCCAAGAGATCGGCGTGATTGGCATTGGCGGGCTCGGGCATTTGGCCATTCAGTTTGCCAGCCGCCTGGGCAATCGGGTGACAGTCTTTACCACCTCGGCTGACAAGGCAGAGTTTGCCACCCAGTTGGGCGCTCACGAGGCCATTTTGGTGCCTGCCGGTGGCTCTCCACCCCTGCCGATCAACAAGCTAAATATCATCATCAACACCGCTAACCAGGCTCTCGACTGGCTGGGCTATGTGAACTATCTCGACTCCAACGGCACCTTTGTCTTTGTGGGCATTCCCAGTGAGCCGCTGACGATTCCGGTGACGCCGCTGACCTCTAAGCAGCGCCGCATCATGGGATCTGAGATTGGCAGCCCTGCCGTGATTACAGAAATGCTCCAGATTGTGGAGAAATTCGGCATTCAACCCCTGGTCGAAACCTTTCCCTTAGACCAGGCCAATGAAGCTCTGCAACGGGTGATGGATAACAAGGTGCGCTACCGGGCGGTGCTGATGATGTGAACTCAGGGGGCTGGTGAACTCAAGACCATAGACTCTGCAATCGCTGGTTGGCCGCCGATAAGTCAAACCGTTCAGGGTCAAAGTCGTAGCCGACTTTTTGCCAGAGGGCGTCGACTTCGTCGGGGTCGTCGCTATCGCTGAGGCGATCGAGCAGATCGACGTAGTCCCACACGCCGTTGCAAAACTCGGGCGGGCACTGGCGCTCTCCGGCGGTGCACTGGGGCAGGGGTGCCTCGACCGGGGCGATCGCCTCCAGAGTCACTTTGTGCAGCCAGCCCTGGGCGGGGGCATAGGTATAGATCAAGGTATCGTTGAGCTGAGTGAGCAGGGTAGCCAGCGATCGCTCTTCACCATCCTTAAGCGTTCGTCCTTGCCCCTTAAACACGTAGTCGGCCTCCCCCGACCAGCCCATCACCGCCGCCAGCAGCCGATGCAGCTGGTCTAGAGACGCGTCGCTCTGCACCTGTAGCTGTCGCCAGATGGGGGGGTCGCTATCGAGCAACTCAATCTGCAAATGATAGGTTTCAACGATCGGTTCAATGGCCATGCCGGGGTGTACTCCAGGGGGATAGGGCTACATTCTGCCCCGTCTCCCAAAGAAAAACCCCAGAGAAAAATGGGCAGAGACATCAACCATAGAGAACATCTGGTTACTTAGTCTAGGGGCAGCCCGTTTAGCTATCGTTTTCCATTGGGCCAGACCTTCAGCTCCCCCCGCCGGGCAATTCACCGATTAAAGCCCTAGGGGTTAACGGAGGCGATCGCCCAACTGCCGTCGGCCTGCTGCCGGTAGAGGTGCCGGGCTTGGGGCTCGCCGCGCAGTTCTAGGTGGTCGACCCGGTGGGGGGTGAGCAACCCCAGGCAAAACGTTTCTGGGGCGGTCTCGCCCACGTCGCGCGCCGAAAAGCTAGCCTCGGCGTCGCGGGGGGCGGCTGGGTCGGGCCAGTAAAACTGCTGGCGGGCATTGGTCGAGAGCGATTCCCAGGCGGTCTGGCGAGCTGGGGCCAGGGCGGTTTCAGCGCTATCCACCAGCGCCAGGGGGCCAGCCAGGCGAAACTGCTCGCGGGTATGGGTGAAATACCAACAGGCTTCGGCCCAGGGGCGGGCGGCAATATCGGTGACTTTGCTGCTGCGGCGATCGGTGACCAAGGTGAGGGTGTTGCGGTCGGGCAGCCAGCCGCGAAACACCACGGTGCGATTGGCGGGATAGCCCTCAGGGGTCACCGTCGCCAGCTGAAAATAGCGACTGTAGGGGCGGCTGCGATTGCGGTGCAGGGCGCGAGCCAGGGGGCTGCGCCAGGGGGCTAGGGCAACGGTCTGCAACAGAGATGGATCAGAATCAGACATACTGTAGATTGGCCTTTGGGGGCGCGATCGCGCCCTGCCTAGGTGGGGCCTTTTTAGTAGAACGTTTGCTGAGTGAGCTTGCAAGTATGACTGTCGCCATCCTGTTGTTGATTGCGGGTGCGGGCCTGTTATTGGTAGGGGCAGAGTCTTTGGTGCGAGGGGCATCTAAGCTGGCCGCCCTGCTGGGCATTTCTCCGCTAATTATTGGCCTCACGATTGTGGCCTATGGCACTAGCGCCCCAGAGATGGCGGTGAGTGTGCAGTCTAGCCTGACGGGCCAGGGGGATATTGCTTTGGGCAACGTCATTGGCAGCAATATTTTTAACGTGCTGGTGATTTTGGGCTTGTCGGCGCTGATCTCGCCGCTGCCGGTGGCGCAGCAGCTGGTCAAGCTAGATGTGCCGATTATGGTGGGTGTTTCGGGGCTGCTGATGCTGTTTTCGATCGATCGCCTGCTCCAGCCCAGCGACGGCATAATTTTGCTGATTGGCAGCGTGGTCTATACGCTGTTTTTGGTCTACCAGAGCCGCAAAGAAAAGAATGCCGAGGTGCAGTCAGAGTATGAGCGAGAATACGGCCCTGCCCCCATCGGTCGCTGGACTTGGGTTGTGAACCTGGCCTACATCGCGGTGGGGCTGGTGACGCTGGTGACGGGGTCGCGGATGTTTGTGTCGGGGGCGGTGAGCATTGCCGAATCGCTGGGGGTGAGCCAGCTGGTGATTGGCCTGACGATTGTGGCGGCGGGGACGTCGCTGCCTGAGCTGGCGACCTCGATGGTGGCGACGTTTCGGGGCGAGGGCGACATTGCCGTGGGCAACGTGGTCGGCAGCAATATTTTCAACATTCTGACGGTGCTGGGGGTAACGTCGCTGACCTCAGGGGCGGGGGTCATCATTCCCGAATCGGTGCTGCACTTTGACCTGCCGGTGATGCTGGCGGTGGCGGTGGCCTGCCTGCCCATTTTTCTCTCTGGCAGCGTGATTACCCGCTGGGAGGGGTGGGTGTTTGTGGGCTACTACGTGGCCTACGCGGTCTACCTCATTTTGCGGGCGGCTAACCACGACAGCCTGGGGCTGTTTAGCCAGGTGATGCTGATGTTTGTGATTCCGATCACGGTGATTACGCTGGTGGTGGTAATGGTGCGATCGTGGCCGAAGAAGGAGCGATCGCCGGTTGAGCATGAGTGACTGCTTCCTAGCGATCGCCGCTGCCGGTAGGATGGGTAGCACCGTTTTCTCTCTGAAACTATGGCCATAGCGGTTGATTTTGGCACCAGTAATACCGTCGTTGCCCGCTGGAACCCCGTTTCTGAAAGCCCGGAAACGGTGGCGCTGCCGGGGCTGAGTCTGAGCCTGGGCACAGTGCCAACCCTGGTGCCCAGCCTGATCTATGTGGAAAAGCCCCAGGCCGATGGGGTGGTGGTGGGGCAGGCGGTGCGCGATCGCGGCTTCGACATCCCCACCGATCCCCGTTTTTTTGCCAACGTCAAGCGCGGCATTGGCGCTCCCTTACAAGGGTTTTTGCCCGAGATTGATGGAGAATCGCTCTCCTTTGAGCAGCTGGGGGAGTGGTTTTTGCGATCGCTTCTGACCCAGGTGCGCGCTGTAGCTGGGGACGACGACAGCCTGGTGCTGACGGTACCGGTCGATAGCTTTGAGGCCTACCGCCTGTGGCTGGGGGATGTGGCTACCGCGCTCGATTTCAAAGAAGTGCGGCTGATCGATGAACCTACCGCTGCTGCCCTGGGCTACGGGCTGACTGGAGAGCAGACGATTTTAGTCTTAGATTTTGGTGGCGGCACCCTCGATTGGTCGCTGGTGCGGCTAATGGCCCCAGCCCAACAGCAACCCACAGGCTTTTTGCTGAAGTGGCGCGGACAAAGTGCTGAGCAAAAAAGTGCCCAAAAGCCTGAGGTAGCGCGCGTGCTAGCCAAAGCGGGCGAAAACCTGGGTGGAGCCGATATCGATCACTGGTTGGTAGAGCATTTTGCCCGTCAGGGTATTGCGGGGGGGGCCGTGGTGCAGCGGCTGGCGGAGCGGATTAAGATTGCCCTGTCAGACCAAACCGAGGCAGCGGAAGCCTACTTTGACGACGAGACCTTTGACACCTACGATCTGGCCCTCACCCGCGACCAGTTCGAGGAAATTCTTACCCAAAACCAGTTTTTTGAGCGGCTGGAAAAGGGGTTGACCCAAGTGCTTCAGCAGGGTCAGCGCCAGGGCCTCAATCAGGAGGCGATCGACGCGGTGCTGCTGGTGGGGGGCACGGCGCAGATTCCAGCGGTGCAGCGGTGGGTAAGGTCGCGGTTTGGGGCCGAGAAGGTGAGGGGCGATCGCCCCTTCGAAGCCGTGGCCCAGGGCGCTCTGCAAATTGCCCAAGGGCTTGCTGTCGAAGACTTTCTCTACCACAGCTACGGCATTCGCTACTGGGATCGGCGCAACAATCGCCACAGCTGGCACCCCATTCTCAACCAGGGCCAGCCCTACCCCATGGCCACCCCGGTGGAAATTACCCTGGGGGCTTCGGTCGATGAGCAGCCCAGCATTGAGCTGATCATTGGTGAACTGGGGGCCGCCAGCACTCAGACCGAGGTGTACTTTGAGCAGGGTCGCCTGGTGACTCGCCAACTCAGCGGCGACACTCCCTCCGTGCAGCCGCTGAATGACCGAGAGGGGGCACGCACCATTGCCCAGCTCAACCCGCTGGGGTTTCCGGGCAGCGATCGCATCCGGGTACTGTTTCGGGTCGACGGCGATCGCCTGCTACGCATCACCGTCGAAGACATTCTCACCGGCAATACCCTGCTGGCAGACAAGCCCGTAGTGCGGCTGAGCTAGAGACTATGGCGTCTGGTCTAGGGCTCTGAGGGCCAGTTAAAACCCCGGCTGCGCAAAATCTGACGCCCCCGCTGGCGAGCCTGAATCTGGAGGTCAATGCTGCGATCGGTCTCATCGACGATCTCGCCTGTGAGCACCTCTAGCACATCTTCAAGGGTGACCACCCCCGACACGCCGCCGTACTCGTCGACCACCACCGCCAGGTGCTCGCGGGCGGTCTGAAAGTCTTGCAGCAGCTTGTCGGCCCGCTCGGTCTCGGCCACAAAGCGTACCGGGCGGGCCACCTGGCTGAGCCGCTGCTGCCCCTGGCCGCGAATCAGGGCGGTAAGCACCTCGTTTTTGAGCACTAGCCCGACAATGCGATCGATGTCGCTGTCGCTGACCAAAATGCGGCTGTGCTGCGATTGCAAAATTTGCTCCTGGGCCTCAGCGATAGTCAGATCACCGGACAGGTGAGTAACCGCCACTCGCGGAGTCATAATATCCGCCGACTTCATATCATTGAGGCGAAAGACGCGGCGAATCATTTCCGCTTCATCGGCTTCGATGATGCCCTCCTGATGTCCAATGGTGGCCATCAGCTTGATTTCAGCTTCGTTGGTGCTGGGGCGGTTGTCATCGCCCACAACCGGGGCTGTGACTTTTTCTAGCAGCAGCACCACCGGGGTAAACAGCCAGGTGATCCACCGCACTGGCGCGGCTACGGCCAGGGCGATCGCAATGGCATAGCGCTCCCCAAAAATTTTGGGGAAAATTTCCCCAAAGAGAATCACCAGCAGGGTTAATATCCCGGTGAATATACCCAGCAGGGTATCGTTGAAAATCGTCGCGGCGATGCCCCCAATCAACACGCTGCCGACAATATTAAATAGGTTGTTGAGAATGACGATGGTGGCAATGGGCCGATTGATCTTTTGGCGAATGGCGAGCAGGGCAATAGCAGCAGGCTTTTTAGACTCGGCGAGCTGTTGAGCCTTGAGCACGGGCACTGACAGCAGAGCGGCCTCGCTGCCTGAGCAGAGGGCTGAGCCCAGCAGCATAACTAGAATAGCGATCGCGAGATTCAGCATGGGTAGAGGGGGGCAAATGAAGCCAGTAGGAAAGACGCTGTTATGATTCATCTACTATGATCCATTAACGGCGCTGTATTGGTATTTCTCTTAGCCGGACGAACCTGGAGTTATGCTCCCGGCGATCGCCGAGTTAGACTTTGCAGCGCAAGTTTTCCTGCTTGTACGTCTCCCAGCACCCCATGAGCGACATTATTCTCGACGTCAAAGATCTCACTGTGCAGTTTGAGGTCGACAATCAGCTCATTCAAGCAGTAGACAACATTTCCTTTCAGGTCAAGCGGGGGCAAACGCTGGGCATTGTGGGCGAGTCGGGTTCGGGCAAGTCGGTCACCTCCCTGGCGGTGATGGGGCTGGTGCCCTCGCCGCCGGGCCGGGTGGTCAACGGTGAAATCTGGTTTGCCAGCGAGACCCAGAGGGCCAAGACCAAGAGGGCCAAGACCCAGGAGGCCGAGACCCAGGGGGCCGAGACCCAGGGGGCGATCGACCTGCGCACCCTCAGCGAGACCCAAATGCAGCAGTACCGGGGTGGCCAGGTCTCGATGATCTTTCAAGAGCCGATGAGCTCTCTCAATCCGGTGTATACCGTGGGCTTTCAAATGGTGGAGGCGATTCGCCAGCACCAGAAGATTTCTAAAGAAGCGGCCCAGCACCAGGCGATCGATCGCCTCAAGGAAGTCAAGCTGCTGCCCTCCGACACCAACTTGCGGGCCACCATCCAGGCCGAAAAGCCCTCCCTCGATGAGGCCTCCCTCCAGCAAGAGATGCATCGGCGGCAGCAGGCCATTCTCAACCGCTACCCCCACGAGCTGTCGGGGGGGCAGATTCAGCGGGTGATGATCGCCATGGCAATCTCCTGCAACCCGGCTCTGCTGATCGCTGACGAGCCCACCACCGCCCTCGATGTCACTGTGCAGGCCACCATTCTCGACCTGCTGCGCGAGCTGCGCGATCGCCGGGGTATGTCCCTCATCTTTATCACCCACGATCTGGGCATCATCGCCGAGATCGCCGACCAGGTGGCGGTCATGTACCAGGGCAAAATCGTTGAATCTGGCCCCGTGTGGGATATCTTTGCCCAGCCCCAGCACCCCTACACCAAGGGACTGCTGGCCTGCCGTCCCCAGCCCCACCAGCGGCTGCGCCTGCTGCCCACGGTGGCCGATTTTATGGCGGTCGAGCCGAACACCCAGGGCAACGGGGCGATCGCCCTGGGGTCGCAGACAGATCTGAGCAAAGCTTTGACCATGAGCGAACGCGTGCTCGATGCCCAAGCCCAGGCCCGCTTTGCCCCCCTGACCGAGGCTGAACTGGCCGCCCGCGCCACCACCCTGGCCGCCAACGGCCCCCTGCTAGCGGTCGAAAATTTGCAGGTGGGCTACCCGGTGCGGGGGGTGTTTGGCAAAACCCACCGCCACGTCATGGCAGTGCAAAATGTCTCGTTTCAGATTCAAAAAGGTGAGACCTTTGGCCTAGTGGGCGAGTCGGGCTGCGGCAAAACCACCCTGGGCCGGGCGCTGCTGCGGCTGGTGCCCGCCATGGGCGGCAAGATCTGGTTTGAGGGGCGCGATGTACTGGGGCTAGGAGCTTCCCAGCTGCGGCAGCTGCGCCGCGACATGCAAATTGTTTTCCAAGATCCCTACAGCTCCCTCGACCCGCGCATGAGCATTGGGGCCGCGATCGCCGAACCCCTCAAAATTCACGGCGTAGTCAAAAGTGCCCAAAATCAACGAGAGCGAGTGGCCTACCTGCTCGATCGCGTCGGTCTGCCCAGCAGCTGTATCAATCGCTATCCCCACGAGTTTTCCGGTGGGCAGCGGCAGCGGGTGTGCATTGCCCGCGCCCTGGCCCTCAACCCTAAGTTCATTATTTGTGACGAGTCGGTGTCGGCCCTCGACGTGTCGGTGCAGGCCCAGGTGCTCAACCTGCTAAAAGAGCTGCAAGCCGAGTTTGACCTCACCTACATCTTCATCTCCCACGACCTGGCCGTGGTGAAATTTATGAGCGATCGCATCATGGTGATGAACCAGGGCCGGGTCGAAGAGATTGGCCCCGCCGAACAGGTCTATCGCCAACCCCAGACCCCCTACACCCAGCAGTTGATCAACGCCATTCCGGTGGGCACCCTCGATCGCATTCAAGAGCTACAGCGCGATCGCACCCAGGTCGCTTAGGGGCTGTCATCAATTCACCGCTGATGGGTGCAGTCTTTTGACCAAAAATGATGCCCCCCTCAGGTAATCTACCGATGGCGATCGCCCCCTAGACTGGGCAAACCACCAGGTGGTGACAAAGTCTTTATAAAAAACATGAAACTACATCCACAGTCTCCGTAGGTTTGCGTAAACTGCGGCGCTATCTGGTTGATTACCCCCTAAATTGCAGATTTAACCTCCGTTTTTTCTCGGTTTAGCCCTCAATCTGGGGATGCGATTATAGCGGCATCGGTTAAGCGCATGCACCTGACAACAGTTCTGTCGCTTACTCTAGGCCACCACGCTAGGGGTAGCCAACTCGATAACTGCCACAGGCCCAGGTAGGCGACTGGGGCAGAAGTGAGACTCTATTATCAAGTTCCCATCTAGCCCCCAGGCTCATTAGCTCCAGACTGGTCAGCAGGTGCTGGTCGTCATTGGCATTGTTTATTGCGGGGCTAGCGCCACGGTTTATGAGCACACCAAACCTTACAGGGACACAACCATGCACATCTACCGCCCTCACCAACCGGCTGTTTGCCTACTCCCACCAAAGAATGTGCCCTCCCCTGGGCCATCTGCTGACCATGCTGATTTAGCCCAGACGCCCTGGTCGACGCCAGAGGGTATCGCCACCGCTGACGATACTCTGACCCGCTTAGCTACAGCGGCGGTTGGGCTTCAGCAATACCCCCAGGCGCTCCAGCTTTTGACCACGCTAATTGACCACCAGCCCGAGAATGCCGCCCACTACAGCAATCGCGGTCTCGTTCACCTGCGGCTAGGCCAAGTCTGGGCCGCCTTGGCCGACTGCGACCAGGCGGTAGATCTAGCCCCAAATCTTGACCAGGCCTACAACAACCGCGCCCTGTGTCACTCGGCCTTAGGCGACTGGGCCGCTGCTCTCGATGACTACGAACGCGCCATCGATCTAAACCCCTTCAACAGCCGCGCCCGAATCAATCTCGGCGTCACCCTCAGGCAAATGGGTCACTTCGATCGCGCCATCGACTGTTTAGAAGAAGCCTTGATGTTTCGCCATCTGCCCGAGTTTGTCTATGCTGAATTGGGCCGCACCTATCATCTGCGCGGCGATTGGAACTGTGCCCTAGCCAACTACCACAGGTCTCTAGACACCGCTACCCTAGGCATAGACAAGGGCGCAAGACCAACAGCTCAGATTCAGAGTCTGGTAGATCGGGTCAAGGCCTGGGTCAATGAACTAGTGCCCCAGGCAATCTAGGGGCTGTCATCAATGAGTCGCGTATAGCCCAAAGATCAGAGGTTCCAGCCCCTAGCCTGCTGTTTGGGACGGGCGTGGCAGGGATTGCTCCACAAGGGTATCGATTGGAATTGATGACACGCCCTAGCACTCAGCGGGTGGTTTTACCCGGTTAGTCTATAGCGTCAATCAATGGCAATACTCTGAGGCGCACTGCCATTGCGGGAGTTGGTGCCGGTAGTAGCTCCGCCAAACCCCGAGAGGTCGGCACCCTGGGTGTTTAACCAGCCTTTGACCGGGTCATCGGCGAGGTTGAGTCGCAGTAGGCCAGAGGCTAACCCACCGAGAAAAGCCGCCGGATGGGTCGTCAGCTCTTGGATAAATGGCGTTAGTTCGTCTAAAAACATAGGTTGATGGCGTTACAAACAGTAGTGAGATCCCAGGCGCTGATCGATAAACCCTATCCAAGCCCAAGCATGGCCAGTCCAGAAGTGGAGTTTTGCCTGTAGGAAAACCACAGCTCCCGAGTTTAACTCGGTGCAGCACTGAGCCTATCCTCAAGGACATTCTAATTTTGGGTTCAGCCGTATTCTAGTCTAATTCTTAGTCGGTCTGGCGTTTGGTCGGTCTGGCGTGATCTCTCTAGTCTCGACCGCTCAAGGCGCGATCGGTTTCGCGTTTTTCTTGTTTGCGCTTGAGGCTCTCCCGCTTGTCGTGGAGTTTTTTGCCCTTCGCCAGGGCAATGGTGGCCTTGACCCAGCCCCGCTGGAGGTAGAGCTTGAGCGGTACCAGGGTCAGCCCCTTTTGCTCAACTTTGCCAATCAGCTTGCGAATCTCATCGCGGTGTAACAACAGCTTGCGGGTGCGCTTGGCCTCGTGGTTATAGGCCTTGTTGGTCATGGTATGGGGAGAAATGTGCACGTTGTGCAACCAGAGCTCCCCATTTTGGATCAACGCGTAGCCGTCGCGCAGGTTGACCTTACCCTGGCGAATTGACTTGACCTCAGAGCCCATAAGCTCTAAGCCCGCCTCATAGGTTTCGAGAATTTCGTACTCGTGGCGGGCCTGGCGATTATCGCTGACAATTTTGTATCCATCACTTGAGTCAGCCACAGCGCATTCTCCCTATTCGACCCTTTGACCCTATTCAACCACCACCCGCCATTCGTGCAGCTCGTACTCGACGCAGTGGTTGGTAATCAGCGGGTCGGCAGCTACAATGGCGCGGGCTTCTTCCATAGAACTAGCCCAAAACACTAGCATACCACCCCCATATTCGGCCCAGTAGCCAGTTTTAGCTCGGTGACCCTGGGCGATCAGGCCTTTGACGTAGGTCATGTGGGCGGGCACAAACTGGTCAAAGGCGGCTTTATCGACAACGCCTTTCTCAATTTTGACAAACCAGGGCATAGAAGCGCGATCGCAGAAAAGTCAGCACTACTAGCCTAGAGTAAATCAGCCTGCAAGTCTTCATCGCTGCCGATGTGAGTGGTTTTGACCCAGCGCAGCCGTTTGGGCCGCACCGCCAGCCGCATCGTCATGGTTGCAATCACCACCAGCCAGTGGAGCATATAGACATTGCCCCACAGCGTTTGTAGCCCGCTCACCCAGACCGACTGCTGCCGAGTGCGCCGCAGTCCGCAGAACATGCCCACTATCGACAGGGTCAACGCCAAGCTCGACACTGGCCAAAACAGCGGCAGGCGATGGCGCCACACCGCCATGACAAAGTCTGGCAGGGCCACCGTGGGCAAACCGTACTGAATCATCCAAAACGCCGCCATGTCAAAGGTTTTGCCCGGCGTCATGCGATGTTGGGCAATCAGCCGCCAGTAGTCAAGGTAGCGCTGGTAGCCTCCTTCGGCCCAGCGGTTGCGCTGGTGCCAGAGGGCCAGGGGCCGCTCAACTCCCTCTTCGCCCACGGCAGGGCTGAGCAAAAACTGAATTTCCCAACCGCTAAAGTGCAGGCGCAGGGTGAGGTCAAGATCATCGGTGATGGTTTCCTCATTCCAGCCGCCACACTGGGCTAGGGCCGTGCGGCGCACAAACTGCCCGTTGCCTCGCAGTTCGCCCACGCCCCCCAGACTGATGCGCTGCTGTTGAAAGTAGCTGTCGAGGGCCATCTCGGCCTGTTGGCCCCGGGTCCAAAGATTTTTGGCCCGATTGACTATGGCCTTTTGCATCTGCACAGCCCCCACCTCGACCTGGGAAAACATGGGTACTACGTGGCGCAGCACGTCTCGGGGTACCCTGGCATCGGCATCAAACACGCCAATCAGGTCGCCTTTAGTGTCAGGCCATACCTGGTTGAGCGCCCCCGACTTGCCGCCGCTGGCCCCGGCACTGCGCCGCAGCACCCGCAACTGCGGAAACCGATGGGTCAAAGCCTCTAGCCGCTGACTGGTGCCATCGGTGCTGTTGTCGTCAATAATCCAAACCTCGTAGCGGCTGGTGGGATAGTCGATTTGGCAGAGAGCTGTGACCAGGGGCTCGATGACGGCCTCTTCATTCTTGGCGGCCACCAGCAGCGACACGTAGGGCCATCCCGCCCCTGACGGCGAGGGCGGGGTTCCTTCCCCGGTGGGTAGAGCCTGGAGTGGCAGCAGCGGACGGGCCAGCAAAATTCGCAGAGCATAGGTGGCGAGCACCGCTGTCAGGCCCAGCACTAGCCAACTGCCCCACGACACCAAATGCAGTAGCACCGTTCCTCCCCAAAGCATTGACAAGGTTAAGGCGGCCTTAGCCCGACGGTTTGCAAACCCTGGATAGTCTTCGATTTCTAGCTCAGCTAGAGGGGTGTAAAAACGTCTAGGAGGCAATGGGTCAGGATAATCAGCCATGAACTGGGGAGAGGCACAATAAAAAACAGGGACGACTGGATTGCCAGCTCGGAGAAGCAGCACTGTCTAAGCGTGCCCCCCGGCCTAGGTCTATCATCGTTGATTTTGTAGATTTTTTTGGTGATGCTCCTGAGACTCTCCTGGGGAATGCTAGCCCTATGGAGAAATTATCGGCTAACTAGGTTGCTAAGTTGGATATCTTATATCCTTAGCGACTAGCTCCGATGATCGCCCCCACGATCCCAAAACCGATCGTTTGTGGAAACTCGACCTAAGGCCAGACCCATGAGTTTGACGTTTGAGGCAATCCAGCCCGCAGGCAAGCAGGATATCAGTGTTTACATGCCTTACTACCAGGGCAACAAAAAGAACGCCCTGCCCTACGCGATCGCTCTATATAAAGAGGGCAATTTGGAGGGAGCACGGCAGATTGAGGGGGCCGATAGCATCTCCTTTGTGGCGACCTGGAATGTGTCGATGCTGCCCGCCGACCTAACCCGCTGTCGGATGCAGTTTGAGGGTGACACCGATCTCAGCTATGAGATCACCATGGCGACCTTTGAGTTTGTCGACTTTTTGTTTGATGTGATTGTGGCCCTGCGCCACAAGCGACCGGCAGACTTTTCCCAGAGTTTTTATCGCAAGCTGCTGCGCCTAGACGATTGAGTCTGTAGACGGTTATGGATATTCCTGGTAGGTAAGTTCTCAGCGACTGGAGCCGCTGTAGGGTAGGCACTGCCCACGCTTGGGGAAACTATTTGCTGTCAGAAGACGCCTAGGACATTGAGTAGAGTTGACCTGGGCAGAGGGTGAGGAGCGGAATGGGGGTGGTATTTTGTCCACTGGTGGCTGTTTACTGGTAGCTATAGCAACATCAGGTTCCGCCGCAATTTGGAAGTCTGGATGTAAGCTATCAGTGCATTACCCCCACGGAGGATTTGCAGCGTGCCCAGTTCAGCAAAGCGGTTAGTGATTGGTTCAACCGAGGCCTATAGCGGCAAATCGGCGGTTTTGCTGGGTATTGGGCTCCAGCTCCAGAAGGCTGGAATGGATATTGGCTTTGGCAAGCCCCTGGGGAGCGCCATCAACGGCGACGGTAAAGACCCTGACCTAGACTTTATTGTTGAAACGTTCCATTTGCCTGCCTCGCGGTACTACCCTCCCTCGGTGTCGCTGACCGAAGCTACGGTGGCCGATCGCCTGATGGCCCATGGCCAAGCGCCGAGCCAACACAGCCTACAGGCCTACACTGAGCACAGCGGCGAAACGCTCGTGCTGCTGGAGGGGCCGGGCAATCTGACCGAGGGCACGTTGCTCAATCTGTCGGTCGCCGATATGGCGGTAGATATTGACGCTGCGGTGCTGCTGGTCACTCGCTATGATTCGCTGCTGGTGGTCGATCGTCTGCTGGCGGCAAAGGCTCAGCTGGGGTCGCGCTTGATCGGGGTGATCATCAACGATGTGCCCCCCGATGCGGTGGAGGTCTGTAGTGATTTGGCCCGTCCCTTTTTGGAGAGCAGAGGCATTCCGGTGCTGGCGCTGCTGCCGCGATCGCCCATTATGCGCAGCATTACCGTGCGAGAGATTGTGGCTCGCCTCAATGCCGAGGTGCTGTGCTGCAAAAACCGCCTCGACCTGATGGTCGAAACCCTCACCATTGGCGCGATGAACGTCAACTCGGCCCTGCGCTACTTTCGCAAGGCGACAAATATGGCAGTGGTGACCGGGGGCGATCGCACCGACATTCAGTTTGCCGCCCTAGAGACCTCCACTCAGTGCCTGGTGCTGACCGGGCAAATTCCGCCCACGCCTGAAATTTTGGAGCGGGCCACCGACCTAGAGGTGCCCATTGTCTCGGTCGACTCTGACACCCTCTCTACGGTCGAGCGCATCGATGAGCTGTTTGGTCAGGTACGGCTCCATGAGCCGATTAAGGTGCGGTGTATTCAAGAGCTGATTGCCGCCCACTTTGACATGGATCGGCTGCTCAGCCTGCTAGATCTGGGCCTGCCGGTGTCGACCAGCTAGCGAGGCTACTCCGGTAGCCGCCGCGAGGCTTTACCTGAGGCATCTGATATCCTCGCCTTCTGATACAATAAAGCGCGTTATTCTCGCATTCGGTGCAGCCTTTGAGTCAGTCCATTGAAGCGCTCGAATCCTCTAAAGTCGACACGTTTTTGCAGGAACTCGCGGCTATTCAACAGTCGGGGTCTAAGCGTGTGGCCATCTTGGGGTCGCGCCATGTGCCCATTACCCACCAGCAGCTGATTGAGCTGATGACCTACGCTCTGGCCCTGGGGGGCAACCGCATCATCACCTCTGGAGCAACGGGCACCAACTTTGCCGCCATCAAGGGGGCTATGAAGGCCGACCCCAACCTGCTCACGGTGATTTTGCCCCAGAGCCTGGCCCGCCAGCCCCAGGAGTCGCGTGACCAGCTTGAGCAGGTCATGCATCTAGTAGAGAACCCCGCCAACGACACCCTGTCTCTGGCGGAGGCCAGCTCAGTGTGTAATCAGGAAATCATCTCTCGCTGTCAGCAGCTGATCTGTTTTGCCTTCCATGACAGCACCACCCTGCTCAAAACCTGCCAAGATGCCGAAGACCAGCGCAAAATTGTGACGCTGTTTTACTTCGATTAGGCTTGGGGGTTGGCTGAGGGAGGGCTCTGGCTGCTGTGCCCAAGGATTTGTCCCCGCCATGAACCCATAGTTAGACAGATTTTTTATCAGGTTTTGCCATGGCGTCTTTGCTTACTATGCCGGGGTTTTTGCTCGTCAGCATTGGGCTGGCTGCAGTGTTGGTATATTTGCCCTTTTTTGCCGTGGGCTACGGGCGCTTTATGGTGGGCTACGATCAGGCCGCGCCTCGGGCTATGTTGTCTAAGCTGCCACCCTACGCCCAGCGGGCTACCTGGGCCCATGAGAATGCCTTTGAGTCGATGATTTTGTATGCTCCGGCAGCGCTGATGGCCTACGTCACCCAGCAGCAGTCGGGGCTGGCGCTGGGGGCTGCGATCGCCTATCTGACCGCCCGCACCCTGTACCCAGTGGCCTATATTCTCAATGTGCCAATTGGGCGATCGCTGATGTTTGCCGTCGCCAACCTGAGCACCTTTACCCTTTATTTCTTGAGCTGCCGGTCGGCCTTGATGTAGTCTATTGGTGCGCAGATACTCGATGGCACCCATGGCTTCTAGCTTCTCCTTTGATATCGTCAGCGACTTCGACCGCCAAGAATTGGTCAACGCCCTCGACCAAACCCGGCGGGACGTCACCAGCCGCTACGACCTCAAAGACACCAAAACCACCATCGACTTGGCAGACAGCACCATTACTATTGAGACCGCCAGCGACATGACCCTGGACGCGGTCAAAGATCTGCTGCATCAAAAGGCAGCCAAGCGCAATCTATCGCTGAAAATTTTTGAGTACGGTGAGGTAGAAGCCGCCAGCGGCACCCGCGTACGCCAGGTCGTCACCCTCAGAAAGGGCATCGAGCAAGAGATGGGCAAACAGATCACCAAACTCATTCGCGACAACTTGAAGAAGGTGACTGCCGCTATTCAAGGCGATGCCGTACGAGTAACGGGCAAGTCTAAGGATGATTTACAGCAAGCAATGCAGCTGATCAAGCAGGAAGATTGGCCCGTGGCAGTGCAGTTTACCAACTATCGTTAGGCTGCCCCATCTGGGGCTGGCTGTAGGGTGCTGGCAGGAGGCCGTTTGACTGTATGGAATTCAGATTCGGTGTCATGCCCAAAAAATTTCTGGGTCTTACCAAGAACCGGAGATTTGCGGCCCTAAACCTCTACCCTTTACGCTGCCGACACCCAGCCTTTGACTAGCGCCGTCGGGATACTGATGTAAGGATTTTGGGTAAATACCCGCAGCAGCTCACCGCTGCCTGCCTCGATCGCCGCCCGCAGCCGAGTTTTAAACTCCGGGCTGAGCCGAGCCTTTTTTTGAATCGCCTTGGCAACCACCTGGGGGCGCTGGTGGGCAGGCACCTGGGGGGCCTGGGTCGCCAGCTGTTTTAGCAGCTCTTCCATCTGCACCACAATATCCCAGTCAGAGACCGTATCCATCCCGTGATCATTGTGCTGCACTGCCTTTTGCTGACCACCCGCTTCAATGGTGTCGGCAAAGTTGCCAATGTTGGCACCGCGTAGGTCGTACTTAGATGCACCCGTCATGATGTTGTTCTCCAAAACAGAAACTGATTGCACGTAAACGTTTTTACGGCTCATGGCTTTGAGCAGCTCTAGCAGCTCATCGTTTTGTCGCTGCACCGTGGCGATTTGCTTTTCTCTCATCTGCAGCTGGTGGCGATAGTAGTCGCCCCGCCCCAGGGTGCTAAAGAGCTGCTGTACATGGCGCTTTTCAAGCGGTATCTCGGGTTGAGCTTGCAGGCTGGGTACTCCCACCCTGACCAGCAGGTCGCCGTTGTCTTGGCGCTCGACCGATTGCAGATAGATATCTGGCCCTGGAGCCACACTTGTGGAGGGCCAGCTAACGCGATAAATTTGCAGGCTGTCATCGTCACAGGCGGTGACAAGACGCTCGTAAAACAAATGTAGCGCCGACCGAAAGCAGGTGGTGTAGGTGTTGGCTGGTTTGGCGCAAGGGTCA
Source organism: Pseudanabaena sp. PCC 9330 (assembly GCF_055795045.1). Lineage (NCBI taxonomy): Bacteria > Bacillati > Cyanobacteriota > Cyanophyceae > Pseudanabaenales > Pseudanabaenaceae > Pseudanabaena > Pseudanabaena sp. PCC 9330. The sequence continues at coordinate 66,417 of NZ_JAYFES010000118.1, forward strand.
GCCTGCTTGACACACGATCGCACGTAGATATGGTCGCAAGTCACCCGTTGCAGAGTAGCAATTAAGCCAATATCAAGGTCGGTAACCATAATGCCAGTCAGATTGGCACCGGTCAGGCGGGCCTGGGTGAGGTTGGCCTCCGTCAGTTTGGCACCTTTGAGGTTGGCACCAGTGAGGTCAGCCCCGGCAAGGTCAGCCCCAGTGAGATTGGTCATGCTGAGGTTAGCGCCGTGTAGATTGGCCTGTCGCAGGTCGGCCTGGGTAAGATTGGCGCTGAGCAGATCGGCTTCGGCCAAGTTTGCCCCCACCAAATTGGCATTGCAGAGATTGGCGCTGCTGAGGTGAGCCTCTCGCCCATCGGCCAGGCTCAGATCGGCCCCCCATAGATCGGCGGAGTACAAATCGGCCCGGTGCAGATTGGCTGCGCTGAGGTTAGCCGCACTGAGGGCAGCAGCACACAGAAAAGCTTCACTTAAGTCGGGCTGAATATGAGGATTTTCACTACGCCAGCGGTTCCAATTTTCGATGTTTTGCTTTAGATGCATGAGGTGGGTTGGGCTGCCCATGAGACACACCTCCCCTTTTTTACTAAAAAGCCCTGATGGTGAGAGTGGGTGGTCGACACCCTAGACTCGATGCAGTGGAATGAGATGCAGTGGACTTGGACGTTGGTAGAATGAATCGGGGGTAGGGCAATAAATTAAATCATGAAGTTGTGAGTTTTACCCTGCTGCCCACTCCTTACTGATCAACTTGGCAAAGCTACCCGTACAATGGTCTGCTGGCCAGGAATGCTTTCGATGATCACCTCCCCCCGGTTGATCTCGACGAGGCGTTTGGCGATCGCCAGCCCTAGCCCCGTGCCGGAGGCCTCGGCCTCTGGATCAAACTGGAGATAGGCACCGATTTGGGCAATCTGGTCGGCGGTCATGCCCTGGCCATAGTCGATCACATAGAAGGTCACCTTGCCATCGGCATAGGAGCCAAACACCTTCACCGGGGTGCCCATGGGGGAAAACTTGAAGGCATTGTCAATGAGCTCTTCGCAGACCTTGCGCAGCTGCGCCTCAGACATCGGTACAGTCAGCGAATCTAGGGAGATCTCTAGGTCATCGTCGCGCAGATACTCAGCGGCCAGGGCTTCGGCGATCGCAATAATGACCTCGTCGGCACCCTCAGTGTGCTGGCGGTGGCCCTCGGCAGCGGTCTCGGGGTTGAGTCGAGCCAGCTTGGCAAACAGCATCACGTTTTGGGTTAGTCGGTTTGCCCGTTGGGCATTGCGCTGAACTGCCTTGACCAGGGTAATCACCTGCTCAGGGGCAAGGTGGTAGGCCTGCTCGATCAGCGTCGTTGAGAGCGTGATCACTTCACGCATGGGCCCCCCCAGCTCCCGGGGCAGGGCGGTGCTGATGCTGTCGCGGAGGGCGCTAAGCTGCTGCTGGGTCTGCTGCTTGACGGCGCTCTGGGCCCCCAGGCGAGTGTGAATCATACGCAGCAGGTCGTCGTGAGTAAAGGGTTTGGTCAGATAGTCATCGGCACCCAGATCCATGCCGCGACGAAAGTCGGTGCGATCGGCCTTAGCGCTGAGAAACACAAAGGGCAGGGTGGCGATCGCCGCATCTTGCCGCACTTGCTCCAGCACACCGTAGCCGTCGAGCATCGGCATCATGATGTCGCAGATTACCAGGTCGGGGTGAAAGTCGCGAATCTGTCGCAGCCCCTCTTTGCCGTTGGCAGCGCTGTCGACGATAAAGTCTTCGGCGTTGAGCAGATCGACGATGCTATCGCGCACCCCGGCTTCATCTTCGATCACCAATATCTTGGCCATGACGCTCACTCCAAATTTAGCCAGAACTTAATTACCCAGAATTGACTAGCTAGAACCTAACCTCAACGAGGCCAGTGGACTACTAATGCGCCTTACCCTCAATCTACGGGTGTCAGCCTAGGTCTGAATCGGCAAAATACCTGAGGTTACTCAAGAGATTTGGCCCTACTCGCCATAGCAGCTCAGCTAAGTAGGCATAAACACTGAATTGACTAACAAGTTATGTTGCGCGCCCCTGGCGAGGGGAAGTTTTTTCGGTAATTTCCCGGCGGACAGGGGGCTTTGGAGGGGCTAGATGCTCTGATTTGCCCGGAGCTGGCTGACCACCCTGCCGAAGTCGCCAGATTGGGTATCCTTATGGAGCCTACCGTCACTGCATTTGGTATGAGTTTATCTGGCCCGACCCAAGAAGTTCAGTCTCTCCGCAGCCGGTTGCTCAACCTCATTAATCTCAGGCCTGGGGAGGAAGAGCGCACCCTGCTCATGTTTGCCTCCTACACCGCTACCTCCATGGGCATTTTGTGGCTGGAGGTGAGTTCGGCAGCGCTATTTTTGGGCGAGTACGGGGCGGCTAGTTTGCCCTGGATTTATATTTTCAGCGCCGGGGTGGGCCTGGGGCTGAGCGTGGTGTACTCCTGGTTGCAGCGGCTGTTTCCGCTGCGGCGGGTGATTGTGATCATTGCGCTGCTAATGGCGGTGCCAATTTTGGGGTTTCGCTGGGGGCTGTCGGTGGAGTGGTTAATGGCTCCCATGGTGTTTTCGATGCGGCTGTGGATTGAGGCGATCTACGGGCTCAACGACCTCAACCTGTCGGTGACCGCCAACCAGCTGTTTAACATTCGCGAGATCAAGCGGGCCTTTCCCATTATTAGCAGCGGCAATCTGGTGGCCGATGTGATCAGCGGTTTTTCGGTGTATGTGCTGCTGCGGCTGGTGGGGCTGCCCAACGTGCTGCTGCTGTCGTTTGTGGTGATGGTGATCGGGGCGGTTATTTTGTACCACCTCAGCCGCAACTATGAGCATGCCTTTCCTGACTCGCCCCGTCGCCAGGCAGAAGATGCGGAGTCGACGGAGAGCTTTCGATCGCGCCAGCGTCTTCAGGGGCCAATTCGGCAGTACGTGGTGCTGCTGTTTTCGTTTTTTGTGCTGGCCCAGATGCTGCTGTTTTCCATTGAGTTTCAATTTTTTAGCCAGCTAGAGACCAGTCTGGATGTAGAAACCATTGCCGTTTTTTTGGGGGTGTTTAGCGGTCTGTTGGGGCTGATCGAGCTCTGCACCCAGTGGTTTACCTCTAGCCGCCTGATCGAGCGAGAGGGGGTGTTTAAGGTGGCCCTGATTTTGCCCTCGATCATTGTCGTTATCGGGCTGACCACATTGATCAGCAGCTATCCGGTCCGCATGGGGGCGACAGCCATATTTTTTGGCCTGGTGGTGCTGAAATTCTTTGATGAATGGCTGCGCTACACCCTGGTGGCGACGGTACGACCTATTTTGTTTCAGCCGATTCCTGACCGGGTGCGCAGCATGGTGCAGTCGTGGGTAGGTGGCATTGCCGAACCCCTGGCTATGGGGGGTACAGGGGTGGCGATTTTGTTCACCATTGCGCTTTGCAATCGCCTGGGCATGACCGAAAAACTGACCCAGGCGCGGCTATTTTTGCTGGGCACAATAGTGGCGGCGGTGGTGTGGTTTGGCATTTTGGCGATGCTGCGATCGCGCTATCTAAACCTGCTAGTGCAGGGGGCAGAGCGCGGTCTGCTGGGCTTTTCTGACGCCAACCTGCGGGTGCTCAAGCGGGCCTTTGTCGAGCAGCTAGAGCAGCCGGGGCTAGAGGCCGACAAGCGATCGTGCATTGAGCTGCTCAGCCACATTGACCCCAAAAATCTGGGCGAAATTTTGGCTCCCCGCCTGGGAGAGCTTTCCCCAGGGCTGCAGCGGCAGAGTCTGGAGGCCATGCTAGAGCACCCCAACAGCAGCTATATCGAACCGGTGCAGGAATTGCTCAGGGTGCCCCACCAGTCACCGGATATTTTGGCTCTGGCCCTACGCTACGTCTGGCTTTCTCAGGCGCAGTTTAACATTGACGACCTGCGCCCCTACCTACAGCCCGAGGTCGATGCGGTGGTGCGGGGCACGGCGGCATCGCTGATGCTGCGCAAGGGCAACAGCCAGGAGCGGGCCGAGGCCACGGCGACCCTGCGCAAGATGCTGGTGCACGATGAAGAGCGGGAGCGGGTGATGGGCTGCCGTGCCCTCGGCGAGGCCGACTACATGGAGTCGCTGAGCATCTACATTGACGACCTGCTGCAAGACCCATCACTGCGGGTGCGGCGAGCTATTTTAGAGGCGATCGCCGCCACTCAGTACAAAAAGTACTACCCTTCGCTGCTGCGGGCATTGCAGTATAAATCGACCCGCGAAGCTGCCGTGGGTGCCCTCACCCGCTTGGGCAATGAGGCGCTGCCGATGCTTCAGGATCTAGCTCTAGATGGCTACCGGCCCGAGGGGCTGCGCAACCAAGCCTGGCAAGTCATCGGCAACATTGGCACCCTGCCCGCCCTAGAGTTTTTAATCGAGAACCTGGTCACCACCTGGGGCAACACCCGCCGCCACATACTGCGCATTTTGCTCAGCCTCTACCAAGAGACCGGGGTCAAGCGATCGCCGCTGATCGACGGTGCCCTCGATCGCATGCTGGGCCGCAGCGGCATTGAGAGCCTGCTCAACACCGAGTTGGCCTTCGCCGGACAGCTCTTGGCCGCCCAGATCGATCTAGGTCCGAGCCAGGTGGTCGGCACCGAGGCTGACCTGCTGCGAGAGGCCCTCATCGATCTACAGAACGACGCTACCGAGCGCCTGTTTATGCTGCTGCGCTTTATCTCACCGGCCAACGCTGTGCAGGCCGCCCAGGTCAGCCTCAACGGGCCGGTGTCGAGCTGGGCGCGGGGGGTCGAGATTCTAGACAACGTGCTCGATGTCGCCTGTAAACGGTCGATCTTAATTTTGGTCGATCGCCGCCCCGCCGCCGATAAGCTCAAACTGTTATCCACTTCTACAGAGCTAATTTCTTACACACCGCTGCCCGCCCGCGATCGTCTGCGCCAGCTGCTCGACCTGCGCTATTTCATGTCTGACTGGGCGATCGCCTGCTGTTTTCATCTGGCGCGGGTGCAGCGGTGGAACCTCACCGCCGAGCACACCCTCGCCCTGGTGCAGCACCCCACAGGGTTTGTGCGCGAGGCGGTGATCGCCTACCTATCGGTGGCCTCGCCCCGCGCCCTGCGAGAGCTGCTGCCCCTAATGCGGCAAGACACCGATCGCCTGGTGCTAGCCCAGGTTAAACAACTGATCTCCGTCTATAATTTGGAGCCGAGCTTCCCCCGCTAGCCCGGCCCATTGACCGCGCCGGGGCCAGTGTTTCTACCGCCTTTCTCAGCTCAACAGCAGCTATGCTCAACAGCGTCGAACGACTACTCTTTGTCCGCAATGTGCCCATCTTTAAAGAGCTGCGGGATGACTTTTTGGTGCGCCTGGCCTCGGTGATGGAAGAGGTGTTCTACGATGCTCGCTACACCATCATCACCCAGGGGCGAGAGGGGCGATCGATGTACATTATGGTGTCGGGGCGAGTCAGCGTCCGCCTCGGCGAACAGGAAGTCGCCCAACTCAGCAAAGACGACTGTTTTGGCGAAATGTCGGTGTTTGACGCCGAGCCGCGTTCGGCCTCGGTCACCACCCTAGAGCCCTGCACCTGTCTGGTGTTGACCCAGCAGCAGCTCTACGATGCGATCGACGAAACCCCCGGCATTGCCGTCAACGTCATTCGCATGCTGTCCCGCCGCATTCGCGAACTCAATCAAGACCTCAACCAGGTCAAGCAGCAGCTGGCCCAAGCGCCCGTGCCCCAGCCCCTTCAGCCCCAGGTGTATCGTCCTTCCGCCTACACGCCGCCCTATAGCCCGTCCCCTGCTCAGCCTGGCTACGGCCTGGCCAGCGACCTTTCCCAGTTCTAGCCGTGGCGTGACCAGGGGGCTCAACTGTCTTTTACGGTAGTTTTACGGTGAAGTTTACGCTATGGCTGGGACCATCTGCTAGGGGCTTTTCTGAGCGAATAGCCCCTAGCAGATGGGGGGCAGGCCCAGTGAGGGTGATGGGATAACGCCTGCTGGACTGGGAAGCTTAAAGGAAGCATCTCCCGGAGCCGCTACCCATGACCGCTGAAATCGGCAAAACCGAACTGGGCACCCTGGGCGAAACCCTAGTGGCCAACTGGCTGGAGAGTCAGGGCTGGCGACAGTGCGATCGCCAGTGGCACTGCCGCTGGGGCGAGCTAGATTTAGTCATGGCCCAAGGCCCTGCTAACGGGAGCGGCCAGCTTGCCTTTGTGGAGGTTAAAACCCGCAGCCAGGGCAACTGGGATGCCTACGGTCTGATGGCCATCACCCGTAGCAAACAGACCAAGCTCTGGAAAGCGGCCCAGCTCTATTTGTTAAAGCAGCCCCAGTGGGCCGAGGCTACCTGCCGTTTTGATGTGGCCCTAGTGGCTTGCCATCGCCGAGGGCAAGCGTCGGCTACCAGGGCAGCAAGCCTAGCTCTGGAGGATGGTCGCCACCTGGTGCTGCAAGACTATATCGAACGAGCCTTTGACGCGCCCCAGCGATAGAGAGGGGCAAATTCTTAAGTAAATAATAACGCCCTATTAACAGCAATCGGGAATTCATCGCCTAAGCTGCTATGTAGAGGTGTAGTTGTCGTCCTGCCTCTATCCCTAGCGTCTGTTATCTGGCCAGGGGGCTAGAGTAGGTACGCTGCCGTACTCCTAGCTCGTTGTTTCTCTGGGAATACCCAATGACCAAATTTGCAATTTACGCCTGTCCGACCGGAAGCCTGGCCGAACAGATCAAGCGGTTCCTGGCTGATCACCGAGAAACAGCAGCCCCGATCGATCAAGGCCCAGACGCCTGCTGCATGCTGATCGACGGCTTTGAAGAGCAGTCTGGAGCCGCCCCGATCTACACCCGCAGCCTCGATCGCGCCTACAACCGGGGCCTCAAAGCCCGCCCCTCGCCGGTGGTCACCCTAGAGGGCATGGTCACCAAGCCCGAGTGGAGCGGCCTGGCCCTGACCTCTCCCTGGCTAAAGCAGGTGATGGTGAACTTTGCCTGTACCATCAAGTCGCCCACCCGCAAGACGCCCCTCCGCATTCAAGACGAACTGGGCTTGCCCCTAGTCTACGGATCTAACCGCAAGCAAGCCAAGGCCGTATTTGCCGAGGCCAAATCCACCATTGACTGGACTACCCCCACCCAGTGGGAACTGCGGTTTTATCAGCAGCTCACCAACCAAAGCTGGAAATGCCACAGCAGCTGGGATCTAGGCGAAGGCCAGCCCGCCCTGGTCGAGGCATCGGTAAACTAGGGTTTGCAGTTTCTGGCGCTGACCGTTGGCGATCGCCCCTGACCGGCCCATTCCCCACGTCACTCTGGTGCTGGCCATGAGCCTGGATGGCAAAATTGCCGATGTCCAGCGCGGGGCCGCTCGGTTTTCGTCACCGACCGACCTAGCTCACCTAGAGCGGCAGGTAGCGGCGGTCGATGGTGTATTGTTTGGCGGTGGTACTCTGCGGGCCTACGGCACGACCCTCTCTGTGCGTGCCCCAGACCTGCTGGCCCAGCGGCGGGGGCAAGGCCGGCCCGATCAGCCGATTCAGATCGTCTGGTCGCCCTCAGGGAATCTCGATCCGGGGTGTCGGTATTTTCAGCAGCCGGTGCCTCGGGGGTTGGTGACGACCCAGACTAATGCTCCGCGATGGATAGCATCGGATTTATTCAGCAGGGTTTGGGCGATGCCTGAAGCTAAAACTCAGCCCTGGGATTGGCCCTGGATTTTGCATCAGTTTTACCAGCAGGGCATACATACTCTGGCTCTGCTGGGGGGCGGCGGGCTGACCGCAGAGCTGATGCGCTGGGGCTGCATCGACGAAATTTTTATCACCTTGTGCCCGCTTATCTTGGGCGGTGCCCCAGCGCCAACCCCGGTGGATGGCGAGGGTTTTTTGGCGGCGGCAGCTCCTCGGTTGCAGCTCTTGTCTCATCGGGCGATCGCAGATGAGGTGTTTTTGCACTATCGGGTGCTGCCTTTGCCGCCCTTTGGCTCTGAGAAGAGCGCCATTGCTCCAGAGATGTAGAGCATTTCCTCACCGTTCTGGCGATACCGTTCTGGCAATGACGGCAACGGCTAAAACCTACGTCAGGCCCTGCACCCGAGAATAAATTCCTCTACCCTGGAGAATAACCGTTCTCTACTAACTGACCCCCATGGGCTACCCCGCTGTGCCAACCCTGACCGCCACCTGGATTCGCCACATTGAGGAGGTGCCCGAGGCAGTGTGGGATGAGCTGGCCCAGCCCTTAGCGACGCCATTTTTAGAATGGATCTGGCTGCACAATATGGAGCGATCGGGCAGCGTCGGGGCCAATACGGGCTGGCTGCCCTGCCATCTGACGGTGCATCGTGGCACCACCCTGGTGGGGGCGGCCCCGATGTACCTCAAGGGCCACAGCTACGGCGAGTTTGTGTTTGACCACCAGTGGGCCGACCTGGCGGAGCGTCTGGGTGTGCAGTACTACCCCAAGCTGCTGGGCATGGCTCCCTTTACCCCGGCGGAGGGCTACCAGTTTTTGATTGCCCCGGGCGAAGACGAGCGGGCGGTAACCATGGCCATGGTGGAGGCGATCGATGCTTTCTGCGATCGCAACGGCATCTCGGGCTGCCACTTTCTCTACGTTGACCCCCAGTGGCGGGCCACCATGACCCAGCTGGGGTTTTCGGAGTGGCTGCACCACGGCTACGTGTGGCAAAACCACAATTTCCAGAGCTTTGACGACTACTTAGGCATGTTTAACGCCAACCAGCGGCGCAACATCAAACGCGAGCGCAAGTCAATGGAAACGGCGGGGCTGCGGCTAGATGCGCTGACCGGCGACGCCATCAGCAGGCCCCTGTGCGACTTGATGTACGACTTCTATGCCGACACCTGCGACAAGTTTGGCTGGTGGGGCAGCAAGTATCTGACCCGCAAGTTTTTTCAGCTGATTCACCACGACTACCGCCACCGCACGGTGTTTTTTGCCGCCTACCGTGAAGATAATGCTAATCATGACAACAGCCACCCAGTGGGCATGTCGTTTTGTCTAACTAAGGGCGATCGCCTCTACGGTCGCTACTGGGGATCGACCCTAGAAATGAACAATCTGCACTTCAACGCCTGCTACTATGCGCCGATCGAGTGGGCGATCGACCACGGCATTACCCTCTTTGACCCCGGTGCCGGGGGCCGCCACAAAAAGCGACGGGGCTTTCCGGCCTTGGGCAACTATAGTCTGCACCGTTTCTACGAGCCCCGCCTACAAACCCTGCTGACTCGCTACATCAGGGAGGTCAATGAGCTAGAACAAAAAGAGATCGACGCCATCAACGCTGACCTCCCCCTAAAATTGCCCTAGATTTGGGCGAACCGGGCTACGGTGGGCAATTCAGGTGATTAGGGCTGACCGGTCGCGCTAGGATAGGAGACCCTGTGTCTTTCCAGGGGTCGATCGTTGCCCTGTTTTTGCTATGACTCTACCCGCCAGCCCCACCCCTGCCAGCGCCCAACCTATGGATAAAGCCCAGCGCCAAGCCCTAGACGACCAGCTCTCAAAGCGCTACATCGAGCTCGACCCCAGCGGCTATTTTTTGATTTACCTCGACACCGAGCAGGGGCTGATCTGCGCCAAGCACTTCGCCAACATCATCAATGACAAAGGCCTAGCCTGCGATCCAGTTACCGGCAAACCTTTGCCCGTGCGCGGCATTGTTGAGCGTGTGCCCACCCTTACCTATAGCGGGCGTACCGCTAAAGAGATCTGTATGGCCATTTTTGAAGACCCTGCCAACCCCTGTCCCATTAGCTATCTCGACCATGCGGCCTACCTGGGGCGAGAGTTTATGCGAGCCGAAGCGGCGCTTAGCGCGGGCGAGCCCTATGTTCAAGATTAGCAAGCCAGATTAGCGTGAAAGACGATAGATCTGCCTTGGGCTCAAGCCTTGGCCTCAGGTCTAGTGCACCCGCGAAGCCAGGAGCTGCTCCTCAAGGGCTGCAATGCGGTTGTAGGCAGCGGTAAGCTGAGCCGTCAGCCGCTGAATTTGCACATCGGGAGAAAAGTTGGTTTCAGTACTTTGGCGGTCTAAGTCGAGATAGCTGCTGTCGAGCAGAATATCTTTGTGCTCACAGACGCTATCTAACCTGCTAAAGCTTTGCCGGGGGGCATTACCATAGGCAAAGCGCGCGACTTTGGGTTCTTTTTCATCAATATCGCAAGCTTGAGTGGCAATTAGCGCAGCAACCTGATCATTGACTTGATCAATCATCTGATGCAGGGCGTCAATCTTATTCGTCAAAAGAATGACTTGGGTTTTGATAGAGTCCATGTGACGCCTGAGTTTTTAATTTTCATCATTATCCTAGACTCAAGCCAATAGATTACTACCGGTCTACGGAATCACTTAACGTTTATTTGTCTGCATTTTTACGCGGTTACCAGCCCTAGAGCACGGGGAAACCTCGCTACGAAACAGGTTGAAGAGCCCATTGCCGCTGTAAACTTCTGCGTCAGATTGGGTACATTGAGGAACCAAAACTGTGGGCTGACTTGATTGCAGTCAGCCTATTTTTTCGCTGGGGAAAGGTATTTTCTCGCATGCAGCTCAGGTGCAGTCAGAATGGGGCCACCCCCAGGCGTAGCGCCACTAACCCCAGCAAGCACCCGACGGCGGCGATCGCAGCGACCTGCTGCACCACTCGCTTAGCTCGGGGAGACAACGGCAGCTGCGGCTCAGGGGGGAATAACATTGGACACATCGTATTGGGAATTGTGCTCATTAAACTACATTTGGCTATCGAGCCAGATGGCCTTAAGGAAAACCAAAGATTCACGGCTTTGATCTCGGCCTGATGGGCCGCTAAACCATGCCCGACAACGAACGACTCCCGCCCCTAGATTAGGGCCGGGAGTCATTCTCATATAAACAGTTCAGCTAGAAGGTGGGGGTCTGTATAGAAGGTTATGTTAGGGGATGGGCTTGCCCGGTTACGACTTGCCCTGCATAAGATTCCCATGTCTCGGCCCAAATTCCGTAGGAAATTAAAAGAAAATCTAAAACTTTATCGACTCTTGATCAATCTTTGCCGACTTTCTATCCCAGGAGGGGAACTCACCTCTGGGGGCAGGGCGGTAGAGGAAAAGCGTAGCCGTTATGGGTCGACGGGGACAACTCTGGCACGGTGCACCAGGCGATCGCCTTGGCGGTAGCCCACATGACTCACTCGTACCCGCTGGCCTGGGGCCACACCGCCGGCTTTGGGCTGGTGAATCTGAGGGTTAAAGGGCACCTCAGCGCCGACGGCTTCGATGGGCACCACGCCCCAGCGATCGATCAGCTCTTCTATAGGGCGCACCAGGGGCAGCAGCCGATGGGCGGGCAAATCGTCGCGCTGGGCAGCGGCGTGGGCGGCAGTGGGCCACTGCACTAGCCAAGACTCTAGCTGGGCGATCGCCTCTTGCTGCACCTGCTGACGCACGGTTTTAGCCTGGGTGGCGAGCTGGTGTTGGAGGCGATCGCACTCTTGACGCAGGGCGTCTACCGGGTCGGTCGAGCCTCGGTCATTTGGGTCTTCAGCCCCAGGGCCAAACCGATTGATTAGCGTTTCGAGGGAGATGCCCAGAGCTTGGCTCAGCCGTTGGAGGGTAGTCAGTCGCAGTTGCCCCACCTGCCCCCGACGTAGGGCATCAATGGCCGATCTGGAGCTGCCGCTAACCTGGCTGAGCGATCGGTAGCTGGCAATGTTGGCCTGGGTCATCAGCGATCGCAGGGCAGCACTATAGTCAGCCCCAGGAGATCTAGCGTCAGACGCTTTACTTACCATCGCCCTGCCTTCTTAAGGGTACTGCCGTCTAAAACTGCAAATCTAGCTCCTCTGGAGGACGGTTTTGCAGATCTGAGAGGCCACCCTCGGAGGCACCCTGACCGCGCAGGCCTTCGCCCAGCGGATCACGGGGGCGCGGGGCGGGGGTCGCGGGGGCGGGGGTCGCGGGGGTCGCGGGGGCGGCAGGGCGGCTGCCAGCACCATTCTCTGGGCTGATGATGATTGGCTGGTTGGGCCGGGGGTTGAAGGTTTCAAAGGTGACGGCTCTGACCAGGGGAGGATTTTGGCCATCGGTGACCCGCAGCGTCACTGTGGTAGTGCCCGCTGGGCTGAGGGGCATGGCTAGCGATCCCTGCAATCCTACGGTGCCGGGCGAGGGCAACAGCTCAACTTTAGCCGTCGACCCGCCCTCTACGCGCCAGGCCACCTGAAACCCCGGAATCGGCTGCCCTGGCTCTACGGGTACCAGATATTTGGGGTTAGCCTCGCGCCCGTTGATCGTGAAAGCGGCAATGCGTACCGGGCGCGGCTCAATGGTGACTACCTCACTTTGCTTGGCTGCTGGCAGTTCGCCATCCCCCAGATTGATCGGCACAGCGGTCAGCTCAAACTGATACAGGCCGACATCGAGCATGCCGCTGGGCACCCCCTGACAGATCAACCGCTCTTGCATCTGACAGAAGGGCTGGAGCGCCTCTGGGAGGGTCACCTGGCTCGGGTTGGCCGGGTCGCGCAGGGTGAAGCGACGCCCCCCCAGGGTGCTGCCGTCGGGGCGTTTAACCACCAGCAGCAGATCTTGCAGACCTTCAGGGTGGGTCACAATCCAGCTGACCCGAATGCCAGCCTCGGTCACCGCCGGGGCCATGTCAGCGGTGCGGGCCGAGAGCTGAGTGCCTGCCTCAGAAAAAATTACCTGGTCAGGAGCCAACTCAACTACCGTGGGCCGGGCAGGCCCCGCCAGGGTAACCAGACTGCTGCTGGCCTGCACTGGCGGCAAATTCAGCGTCAGCCGAGGCATTAGGGTGAGCTCAAAACGGTACTGGCCAGGCTCTCTCAGGTCGAGGCTGACGTCTCGACAGGTGAGCAACTGAGGCGTTTGGTCGCAGTAGGGCAGCAGGTTGACCGGCAGCCCCTCAGATAGGTCGTAGCTTTCTGGGCCGTAGGTGAGGGTGCCGTCGGGGGCGTAGCCGCGCAGCACCATCGACTGTAGCTGGCGGGGCTGACTCACCTGCCAGCTCAGCAGCGGGGTTTCACCCTGGGCGATCGCATACTCACTCTGCCCCGGTGAAATATCGACGATGTGGGGCTGGGCCGGAGTCCGCAACGCCAGCCACAGCAGACCGCCCAACCCACCTAGAGCACCGATTCCAGCGGCGATCGCCAACCGTCGCTGCCAGCGGGGGCGAGGTAGTGGTGGGGGCAGCGGAGCCAGGGTAATGGCGGCCGCTGTCGCCGCTGGCTCTACCGACGGGTGGCCCTGGAGTTCTGGCTCATTCCACTGTTCGATCTGAGACCCTGCCATAGCCGTTTTTGTCCTCACATTCCAGGGCAGCATAGCGACTTAGCTGCACCACTGCCAACTGCCTCGGTTCTGCCGCCAATGGAGACATTCTATCTAGCCCCGACCGCGATCGAGGTATATCGCCAACGATGCCTTGGGGCTACTCGTCATCGCCACTCACTACCAAAACTGTAGCTACAGCGATCAGGTAGCGGGCTTGGTCACACCCATGCGAATCTCTGAACAAAATGAGGCGACTTGCTCCCGATCGCCCACCTTGACTACGCTGGTGCGCATGCGCAGGTTGGGGTTTACAAACCACAGTCGCTCTTCTATCTGCCCTGTCTCGGTGGGAGTGATAATCGTCAGCACCTCGTCTTCAACCCGGTAGCTTCCCTGGAGCGCCGTTGGCCCACTAGCCTGCACCAAAACCCCTTCGCTAGCGTCGGTGGGGGCCATGAACACGATGAGCGCAGTGCCCTGGATCTTTTGGGCTTGCCCTTCAATTTGACCGTCTTGGTGAACCCGCAGACCGCACACAATTTGACTGCGATCGTGACCAAATGGAGCGCAGGTCTGGGCTAGTTCGTCATCGCTGGCGGGCAGCAAATCAATCTGCAAATTCGACTGTCCTGCCTGCGAACTCTGCACTGCCAGATTGTGGATAGTGCGCTGAGAAAACCACTTGCCGGTCAGCGACTCAAAAAAGTTCACAATGTCCATTGGATATAGTTTGCGTTTTGCCAAGCTGTCACAATCTCTAATTCTACGGCGAAGCGTTCCTTTTTCTAGGGCAGATACCCAGCAATACTATGGCAAACGCATTCTTAATAGGCATTGAAGTTGGTCGAAACTTGTTTGGTTGTATCGGGCGTAGCGTTTGCCAGTAGATAGTCTCGAATGGCGATACCTTGCGCTGACTCGTGAGCTCGCATCTCTCCCAAAACAGAAACGGCGAGTGCTGCACTTATGCGCTGCACTCACCGTCGGTCGGGGCCTCTGGGGGCTGAATCTAGCGGTTTACCGTAAAGGCGACACCCGGATTCGAACCGGGGGTGGAAGTTTTGCAGACCTCTATAAACCACCGATTTGCAGTACTTTCAGCCGAGTGCTTCTACAATTTACCCCAATGGCAGATCGGCCCCCGAAAGCGCCCTCGGTTAATTTTCTTGTCGCTGGTGGGGAGTGATGGGGGTAGGGTGATGGGTAAATGGCCGGGCTCCAGGCTGAGAGCCTATGGAGTCAACCAATGGGCGATCGACAACTGGGTAAATATTTGACGCTGACGGAGTTCTGCACCTGCACGCAGACCTACCAGCGGTTTCCCGATCAGATTGATCCGTTCCCCAAGAATTTGGAGGAGACGCTGCCAGCCCTAGAGGCATTGTGTCAGTACATTGTTGATCCAGTGATTGAGGCGTTTGGGCGCGATCGCTTTTTGCTCACCTATGGCTTTTGCTCGGTGGATCTGAAGCGGTGGCTGGCGAAGAAAGACCCAGCAACAGGGAAAAAGCACGGTATTGCTACCCCAATCCTGGATCAGCACATGGCCCACGAGGTGAATCGGAATGGGCGATACTACTGCGATCGCCTGGGGGCATCCTGTGATTTCCGCATCCTCGGCCTAGCTGGTAATGAACTGGTGAGTTGGATCATGGCTCAAGGACTGCCATTTGACTCGCTGTATTTTTATGGGCGCAATCGCCCTATCCACATCAGCTATGGCCCCCAGCAGAAGCGTGCTATCTGGGCGTTTACTGAGACGGGAGTACCGATCAAACGAAATCTAGATGAAATTCTAATCTAAAGGATCAATATAATTGAAGTAGCCAATGCCACTTCAAACATCTCACACAAATGTCAGATCAGCCAGCATTATTGTCTGAAGAAGATATCAGAACAAAGGTTGTATATACCTGGTTAGTAGATCATGGCTTTACGCCTGAAAGCATTTCGGTTGAATTTTCGTTTGAGATTCGTCTTGGAAGAGGGATTTATTCTGTTAGCAACAATTCTCCTCACTCGCCAATTTTCAGACCCCGTGCAGATATCTTGGTGCGTAGCTCTGATGGAAGAAATCTTCTAATTATTGAAGTTAAGGCACCTGATGAAGAGCTAGACAATGATGCAAAGGAGCAAGGCATCTCATATGCTCGTCTTCTCAAGACTGGGGGCATTGCTCCATTTGTTATAGTCACGAATGGATTTCAAACACAAATCTTTGACAGTATAACTGAAGAATCTATAGAAGATTCATATATCCCCCAAAATCATCAATATGTCCAGAACGGATTTCGTGTGTGCGTTGATGATATTGCATTACGTTCAGAAGCTTTAAGAAAATTTATTGCCCTCTCTTTTGATAACTTGCTGGCATTCTGCAACTCGCAAGTTTCACATCGGATGAGTTTACTAAAGAGCGAAGATCTTTTTAGCGGAAACAAGTATATTCCCCAGCTATACATAGAAAGACAAGATGAAAAACGACATTTAAAGCAGCTGCTATTAAGACAAGATTGTTCATCAGTTATTGTCTTTGGTCATCCTCAAGTAGGAAAGACAAACTTTATTTGCAACTTCATTGAAGAGAGGCTACAAAACGGTTATCCATGTCTATTTTATCCAGCTATTGGCATGAGAAAAGGGGTTTTAGAGGAAATTAGGGATGATTTTGGATGGGATTTATATGAACCAAATTCTCATCATGAAATGATCAAGAATATTTCACATATTCTAGAAAAAAATCAGCAAAGACTTGTAATTTTTATTGATGGATGGAATGAAGCGAACGAACTTATCGCAAAATCTATTGACCTAGATAGCCTAAGGATATTCGACTACAATTTTCAGATCGTCATAAGCATTACAGCTAATTCTGCAAAGAGGTTGCTGATTGACAATGCAGGCAATCCTTCTAATATCGCAGATAGCTCTTTTCTAACAAGTAACTCAATTCCTCTATTAGAGAGTAACCCAAATTTACTGTCTTCTAAGTGCAGTGTTTTAGAAATAAAAAAGTATGGGCGAAGAGAAGCTGAGGAAGCTTATAAGGTTTATAGTCAAGCTTACGAAGTGAGGATTCCTAATGGGCATGAACAGGTTTATGATCCGTTTCTTTTAAGAATTGCAATGGAGCATCACGCTGAATTAGAGTTGCCAGAAAGGTTGGATGAGGATTCTTTACAAGAGAGAAGTATTGTTTCAAAAATTAGAAGAGCAAAAGGAATTAGCGAGGAGGATGCAATTGTTCTTTTGACGGAACTTGCTAAAGAGATGGCTGAAAACGGATCTCCTATTAGCCAGATCAGAATTAGAGAAATTTGGAGGATTTCTGCTGCCGATAAGATCCCAGAAGGTTTTTTTGAATCCGCTCTTTTAGCAAAAGTTAGAAACATTGACGGGTTTCCATCTCTAGATTTTTATTATGAAAGAGAAAGAAGCTTTATTGTATCCACATGGGTAATGGGTTGGAGAAGGAGTTCTCCATCAGCTTTTCGAGATTCTTGGGCTAATGCTTCAATTTCAAATTCTAGCCTTGTAAAGCTTGAGGCTCTTGATTGGTTTTTAAGGCAAAAGTCAAGTATCTCATATCTAAAGGAATTAGCCGCCAATATCAATTTTTCCCAAGAAAAACATTTCCGAAAAAAGGTGCTATCCGCAATACGACAAAATCCAGAATGCTGGATAAATGAAAATGAGAATTGGGTTGACGAAGTTGCAGAGACGGCGATTCTTGATTCTGAATTAGAGGTGAGAGTAGAAGCTGCAAAATTGTTTTTACTGTTTAAGGAAGACAGCGATCGATTAAGAAGCATTTTCATTGACGAGGAGTGCCGAGAAGAATTTATTAGAGCTTTGTTAGAGACTGATTCAGAATATTGTTTTAAGATAGGAGGTATTGGGCAAGTTACACTAGAAGTACTGAATGAAGTTCACTTTGAATTTGGTGTGGGAGATGATTCTGAAGTAACTGATATTTTAAAAAGAATTCTTCTGGTTGAGCATGGAAGTCTTAGAAATTCAGCTGCCAAAGTCTTTGGCCATATCGCTCCTGCATCATTCTTTAGAGTTCTGCTTCAGCTAATTCAATTTCCAAGTTTGAAGCAAGTTTCCACCGAAGATTTCATCGAAGGTGTTGAGCTGGCATTTGATGCACTCATGGATATATATCATGGTTACATGTGTCCAGGTTATCTTGAAAGCTTCGAGGATGCTCCCAGAGAACATGTTGAGCATTTTCTTGAAATTCGCAAAATCTGTATTCCTATAATAAATTTTTATTCGCCAAAATCATGCTCTCATAATTTACTAGACTTTCTTAAATCTATATCACCATCAGATAGAGTTCTGGCTTTTTACACAGATGAAAAGGATGAAATTGACAACGAGATATGGTTGTCAAAGTTCAAGCATCAGGATCCAGGCATTACTCAGCTAAACCTTTTTGAGAATGCTATAAATGAAGATGATTTAAATTGAAACGGTTTTTGCTTTAAGTTTGAAGTTAAATTGGCTTGGTGGCTACATTATTTAAAGTAAACATGCATTCTTTCCTAACCTTTTACGTTTTGTCCCAATAGTCGTTGTTATTCTTTCGTTTAACTACACGGTGCCCACGTAACTCGGCTTCATGCTCTTTCAGGCAATACTCCCACCCCCGACGGTCAAAGATGGCTTTTACATCGTCCAGTAGACCCCACTTTTGCTCTTGCTGGCTGAGCTTGGCAAACTTGGCGTGGTTCGGATAGCCGGAGGCTAGAGTCTGGTCTTTTTGGTGGAGCAGCGGCGGGTTGTCGGGATCGTAGTCGCGATAGCGAACATAGAGATCCTGAAGGGTGATCGCCATGCTGGTTTTCAACGCCGGGTGCGGTTCCTTATCAAATTCTGGAAACACCAGGTAGGTAATCTGTGGTTTCTGAACATGGAACTTGACCACGGTAGCTTCTTCAGGTCGTCCAATGGTGCGGGAGGCACACCCTTCGTAGAGGCGCAGTAATGGATCGAGTTGGTCTAGAGCAGAGACATGCACCCAGAGGGAGTTGGGCCGCTGCTGGCCGATCGCACTCTGCCGACAGCGCTGCTCGATCATCTCCGTGCGGCCTAGGGCCATGAGCATCAGGTCGGCGGCGGTGCAGGCTTGTTGGTAGCTGCCGAACAGAGCCTTAATATCGGCCTGCACCGAGGGCGAGAGGTCTTTGAACTTGGGGCGGTGGCCAAAGTGGCTGAGTGCCAGGTACACCAGCAGGTCATTGCGGCGCTTGTCGGCGATCGCATCCCACTCCCCTGCATCCGTGGCTTGCAAGACAACGGTGAACGCCCGCCGAATGCTGCCAAAGGTTTCCTGGAGGGGGGATAAGGTGTCGATGCCCAGTTCTTCCACCGTGGGCAGGCGACCGCGATTAGTGTAGAAATCCATTAGGGGTTGGAGGCGATCGCGGTATTCCTCAAACTTACTGACCTTGAGGCGAATGCGGGGAGCCGTGGCGCGGGAGCGATAGCGGGAGGCGCGGAAGGCTTCGGCCTGGGCCTCGTCGCGGAAGACGAAGTAAATGCCTAGAGCGATGGGGATCGCGTCTACGCCAAGCACCTGGTCGATGTAGGCTTTGAGTTCTTCCTGCTCGTAATATTTCTGGAATGTGTTGCGGCTAGTGATGATGCCGTCGCCGTAAGCGATGACGCCTCGGGTGCGATCGTCGATCAGCACTTGGGCAGCGACGATAAGTACCGTCTGGGCCAGACCCCAGGCGTTGATCAGGGCTTCCCTACGCTCGACGGTGTCTTCGATGACGTTGATGACGTAGCCCAGGTTGACCACGTCGGCTGGTATATGGGGAATATCGGGGCGAAAGTGAGGATCCCAACCGGTGCTGGTGAGGCCCAGTCGGTGGATGTATTCGATGTCGGCCCCGTGGCCGCAGCCGTAGTCGAAGTAGGTGGTGTCAGTGGGGAAGAGACCAGCTTCCACAGCGAGGCGGACGGGTTTGGAGGCGGCGACGCGGGCGATCGCAGCTTTATGCCGCTGAATCTTCGGCTTGGCCTGTTGAGCAGACTTGATTGGGCAAGCCAGGGCATGGTTATGGATTTCGATGCCCTGCTGAGAGAGGCGACGTTCCCAGTTGAGTTGGGTGCCAATTTCGCGGGAGTTATCTAGCAGACCCATGGCCACCTGCTGCTGGGTCAGATGGGCGAAGCGGCTGTAGTAGGGATGATCAGCGGTAATGAAGGTTTCTTTGCGGTGAAGCAGCGGCGGGTTGGGGGCATCGCTATAGTCGCGGGTTTCGACGGTGCCCGTAGCCCAATCCACAATAGTGCTGGTACGCAGTAGGGGGTGGGGTTCGGTGTCGAACTCGGGGTAGTAGAGGTAGGAGAGTTTGGGCTGGTCGAAGTGGAACTTGACCAGGGTGAAGGGCAGTTCCTTTTTCAGCAGGTTGCAGGCGCACTGTTCTTGGTGCCGCAGGGCGTCAGCTAGAGATGGCAGGGCCGATTGGTGAATATAGAACGCATTGGGAAGACACTTGCCGATGGGGCTGCCCTGACAGTGCTTGACCAGCTCCGCTTGGGGTAGGCTAGTGGCGGGTTGCAGCGCAGTATCAACACTTTGAGTCATTTTTAGTACACTTGTATAACGCCCTAACAGTCATTCCCTAACCACCACTGGATTAAAAGCACTAGATGGCGAAAGAAAACCCTATATATAGCGTTTGACTCCCCCTTTGCCGGTAGAATGACGCTACCCAGAGTTTATCGCTGCTGTAATGCTTGGCCTAAATGAGAACGCTCAGCCTATTTGAGAATGACCGCCTCTCCCTCGATCGCAGCATTGAGCTATCGGCTGAGTCGTTGCGCCACTATGGTTCTTTGTATAAGCATTGGGCGATCGCGTTCTCGGGTGGCAAAGATTCTTCAGCCACCGTTACATTAGTTGCCGATTTGATCGAGCGGGGGCTGGTGCCTCAACCCGAGAGTACCACTGTGCTCTATGCCGATACCCGCCAGGAGCTGCCGCCGCTGCACAATGCTGCTATGGCGCTGCTAGACAAACTTAAAGAGCGGGGCTTTGATACCCGCGTGGTGCTTCCCAAGCTCGATCACCGCTACTTTGTCTATATGCTGGGGCGGGGTGTGCCGCCGCCGTCAAATACCTTCCGCTGGTGTACGCCTAAGCTCAAGGTCATGAGTATGGAACAGGAGCTAGAGACCCTGCGCCAAGAGCGGGGCGAAAAGTTTCTGATGCTGACGGGGGTGCGGGTGGGCGAATCTGCCGCCCGCGACCAGCGCATCGCTATGAGCTGTAGCCGCGATGGCGGCGAGTGCGGCCAGGGCTGGTTTCAGCAGACCACCTCTAACGCCGTGGCCGATACCCTGGCCCCGCTGCTGCACTGGCGGATCTGCCATGTGTGGGACTGGCTGGTGCAGGCGGACGTGGAGCTGGGCTACCCCACCTTCGATATTGCCGAGGTCTACGGCCACGCCCCCCAAGATGACCTAGGCGAAACCGAGTCAATCAACGCCCGTACAGGCTGTATTGGTTGCCCTTTAGTTGAAGAAGATGCTGCTCTGGAAAGGGTATTGGCAAACCCCAAGTGGGCCTATCTAGCCCCACTACGGCAGTTGCGCCCGCTGTATTGGGAGGTCAAGAAGCCACAATACCGCCTACGGAAGCATGGGGAAACTAATTTTGGCGGCGAGTTATCAAGAAAGCAAGGGCGGCTGGGGCCTTTACATATGAAAGCTCGGCGTTTTTTGCTGGAGGAGGTTCAGAAGATTGAGGCAGACGTTAATCGGGCTGCTAAAGCTCTAAACAAGCCGGAAATCAGCCTGATCAACGAGCAAGAGCTTCAACGTATTGAAGAGCTTATTGCGGCAAACACTTGGCCCGAACGATGGGATGGCACTGAACCCACAGGCGACCAGCTACTTCCGAAAATTAGCTCAGATGGCAGTGTTCAACCAATATTTTTGCGTGGCAAAGAGCAATCTCTGCCGGAGGTAATTATTGATCTAATGCGATCGCACCCCGATCCAATGACGGCTCAACAAATCTATCAAGCACTACTAGAGTCCGACAACTATCGGTTTTCAGCCTATGATCCGGTTCAAGTTGTGCGGAGTGTTGTGAGACGGCACTGCGAAAATCTAGAACTTAACTATGCAAAAAAATTAAAGAAGTATTTTGTAATGGCCGAGCCCGGCTATTACACACTGATAGACAGTATGAAGATCACTGAGCATCACCAGAACTAGCTCTCACAGAAAAAGATATCATGCTTTCGATGTTCTTTAGACCAGAATTGCTAGCGAGATAGCCAATTCCCCTATGTAGGTGCAGGCGAAATTGTTGAGCTAAGGTTTCGCGGCTAGTGTCTAAATTATCGTCATGGCAGCGCTGTTTGAGAGCGAGGATAAGTTCATCTGCTATTGCACCCCCAAAAACCTGCCAGGTCATTTCTATGTTGCTATCGGTGGTAACCATAACTAAGGATGGCTTAGATGGCTCTGCCAGCGAACAACAAAAAGCCCAGCGACAGAGGATGTTCCACTGATCAATTTTGGTGGTGCGTTTAAGTTTAGTGAGTTGGTCTTTTGCAGATTCAGAAACTCGCACGCGCTCGACTGGAGGTTCTATCACCAGAAGTACCCCGCTTTGATTTTGGTTTGACGATTGGCTGCATCATATACCAGCATAAACTCTTGGGCAACGACGTTGTTAGTGCGGAGGGTAGCAACTTCGGCTTGGCCAATTTCAGTATCGGTAGAAAGTAAAATTACTTGATGACTAGCATCGGGGAAGTACCGCTCCAATAGATTTTCACGGTGAGATGAGTCGAGCCGACCGAGAGGCGTATCAATCGCAATCGGCAGACGCCGCCCCGAGGCCCTTGCCAACCCCCACAAAATGGCAACCGCTAAAATTTGCTTTTCCCCCGCTGAGAGGCGCTGTTTTGGGACAGGTTTACCTCCGTCGCCGTAGAGGGATAAACTGAAGGTTTCTGGATCAATGACAATTTGCTGTACCAAATTGTTTTTATGAAGCAGATAGAGAAAACAGTCTCGAATACTGTTTTCTAGATCAGCGAGTTTGCGTAGAGTTAGATTCTGGCGAAACTGGGCCAGGGTAGTTTGGGCTTTACTGACTGTATCCAGAAAATGAGCGATCGCCTGTCGGTTCAAAATCTGGTCGCTGTATTTAGTTAGGTCCTTATGAGTAGAAATAATTTCTTTTTCTAGCTCGTCGCATTTCTTTTCACACAATCTTGACTGTTCTTGAAAGACATCGAGATTGGCTTGGGCTGTAGCAATATCAGTTTTGAGTTGAGTATAGACCTCTGGTGAGGCAGCTTTGGCCAACAGGCGCTCAGTGTTATCAAGATTGGTCAAGGTTTGCTCAAGGGTTTTGAGTTGCTTCTGGGCGGTTTGCTGCTGGTTGGGCAGTAACGTGTTCAGTAGCAGACTGATGTGGTTGATAGTGTTGGCGTCTACCCCTAGCCAAACATTACTAGATTGAATGGCTTGTTCTAAAGAAGTATTTTCCTGACTCAAAAAGGCTTGAACGGATTGTATCTGTTTAGAACTCAGGCCAGCCGTTGCTAAGACATCCAACAGCTTTTGATCGCGTTCAGCAATAAGGTCTTGAGACATTTCAATTTGCTGTCGGCGCAGTTCCTTTTGGCCTTGAGCTTGGGCTTTTTGCAACAGGGGCTGAATCAGCAGCAAAGGCAATTCGGCACTGGCCTGGTGGCGGAGCTGAGTACGAATATCGTCGGCAGTGCGTTGTAGAGAGGCGAGCTTGGCTTCTAATTGGGGGCGATCGCTGGCAATGTCTCCCCCCTGAGTTCTAAAGTTGGCTTCAGCGGCTTGTAGGTCGGTTACAGCCTGTTCGACTTGCATTTTGAGGTGTCCAAGGCGAGTTGCTGCTGCCTCCTGGGCGGCTTTTTGCTCGGCAAGGCGGTGTTCAATTCGTTCTAGGTCGTGGAGTTCTTGGGTGTTAGCGAGAGATTTTTGTTTGCGCTGGGTGAGTACATCCAAGTCTAGGGCCAGACGATCGGCCAGTTCTAGACCTAGCATGGCGCGAATAGCCTCTACCACCGGGGCCGGAGGCATAGCTTGTTCGGCTAGTTCTTTAATTTGCTCACCATCAAAAAGAAAGAGACTAGAAATGCCTAGGGGCAAGACGGTTTCAATCCATTCGTCCCAGGTTTGAACCAACACATCGTCAGCCCAGTCATCGACAGAAACATCTAAAGTGTCTTTGCCACCTTTGGGTTGGCGGCTCCAAGTGCGCTGCACTCGAATGGTTTTGGGAATACCGTTGAGAATGTACTCAAAGGCGAGTTCAACGCCAGCAATTGCATCTTCAGGGGCCGCATAGTGAACGCACTGGCTGAGGAAGTCGCTGTAGCTGAGGTTGCGCCGAGTGGAACACTGCGATCGCGCCCCGTATAGCGCCAACCGTAGCGCATCGAGAAGAGTGGTCTTGCCGCCCCCATTCATGCCGCCAATTAAGATAATGGAGCGATCGCTGGCATCAGCCTGAGCCGGGCTAAGGTTGAGGGTCTGTCGCCCTCGATAGGAGCCAAAGTTTTGCAGAACAAGCTCAAGCAGAATCATGGGGTCAATACAACGGGGCTTGACAGGGGGAGGAAACTCAACCCTTAAGACGATTGGGACAGCGCTCAGCGCTGTGGGCCGGGTTGCGATTCTAAATTTCGACTAAGTTGTGGCACGTGGAACCCGTAGGCTAGGGCGTGTCATCAATTGTGGCCAAAAGCACGGTATATCAAGCCTTGCCACGCCCGACCCCAAGAACAGGCTAGGGGCTGTAAACCTTGATTTTGGGCATTTGGCAGCTAATTGATGACAGCCCCTAGTGCTAACCCTACTCATAATCTGGGGGTGGGATTTCGGCAGCCTTTGGCGTGGCGAATTTGACTGAGGCCCAGTCGGTAAGGGTTTTAATCTGCTGCACGTCGCCTGCCTGAGCAGCGGTTTTGAGATCATGGCGATGGTGGGCCTGGGCGATTGCATCGTCGCGAGGTCGCGAGCTGCTGTCAAAGCACTTTTCGAGCGCTTCAAAAATGCCGACTCGGCGGCCCATGGTGGCGTACTGCCGTTCCGTGTCGAGCAATTTGGTCATCAACTCTAGGTGCATGGAGTCCTCCTGACAGAGGTCTTCCAGCACACTCCATTCGTCGCTGCCTAGCAGGCTTTGGTCGGCCCCAGGGCGGGGATCTTTGAAAATTTCCCCAGTAACCTGGCGGTAAATGCGGGGTAGCGAGTCGTCAAACTCGTGTTTGTCTTCACGCCAGATGCGGCGAATTTCGCTAAGCTCGGCGGGGGTGATCAGGGTGATATCGTTCATGCCCTCGGGGGCCTGGGCGCGAGCAATTTTCTGGGCGGTGAGTAATTTTTCGAGCCATTGCTCGCGCCAGTAGCGGGTGTAGGGACCGGGGATGGGCAGGGTTTCGTTGGTGCTATGGCGCTGAAAGAGTTGCACTTTTCCGGACATGCGGCGAAAGTCGCGCCGATAATGATCGTCATATTCATCTAGCTCGTTACGCAGATCGAGCAGGGGTTGCATCCAGGTTTTTTCGTCGTCATTGAGGATCATCGCTTCCATAGAATGATCACGGCTGACCAGGGTACACACCCAGCAGCCAAAGCGAGAATCGCCGCAGCTAGGGGTCGAGCCATCGACCACAAAGGCACATTCGTTATCTGGGGTGGCCCCCTGGTACATCTCAAACAGGGCTTTGTTGCTGTAGCCCCAAGGGTTGGCGTACTGCATTAGGTACAGCCACACTTCGTCGTCGCGCCAGTCTTCAATGGGGCTGTAAATGAGGGTGTTGGGCAGGTTGCCCCGGTACAGCAGCGATTGCACCTGACTGTGGGGCAGGTGGTCGCCCACGTTGCCGACGACGTGCTGAGCCATGACGTTGGCGCGGCGAGGGCTTTCGGCTTTGCGAGTGCCCAGTACCAGCAGCACTTCGCCATTGGCCCGCACGACGTCTTTAATAAAGCGGTTGGCGGGCCAAATTTTTAGCCGCTCGGTACACCAGCGAAACATGTGGCGCGGGGCCGGATACCCTTTGCCGATGAGGTTGACCCAAAAGGTGTCTTTGACCTCGGGCTGTAGCAGGTGCGCTTCGAAGGGTAGCCCCTGGGCTGGGGCGGTGGTGTTGATGCGATCTAGGGACTGGCGCACCCAGGCGGCCACGATGGGGTTTTCGACCAGGGTGTCGGTGGAGCAGATGTAGACAGGTTTGGTGAGCTGGTCGGGCGGCAGGGCGGCGAGGGCGTTCCACACCAGTTGCACTACGCAGGTGCTGTCTTTGCCGCCCGAGTAGCCAATCACCCAGGGCAGGGAGTTGAGTCGGTAGAGTTCCTGAATTTCGGCGGTTAAGGCTCGAATATGCTCAATCAGCTCAGGAACCGTTCGCTGAGTCGAAGGTGTTGCGGGGCTGGGCAAAACAAGAACGGGCAAATGAACCTCCACTTGCCGGAACAGGTTCACTCGCTCCTTGGCATGTATTTCACCAGTGCTTTCATTACTTCATGGGGCTGGAACTGCAATGGCCTATCGGCATTGGGAGCGCTGAGGAAGTCTGTCCACTCGAAAATCTCGGCAAAGCCAAGCTGGTGCAGAGCGACGACAATGGAGCTGACAGACTGCTTGCTGCCAATGACAAGGATTTTGACGGGTTCGCGGTCTGGATGGGGGTAGCTGTGGAGTTTGAGGGTGAGTTCGAGGTGAACTGGCCCAGCAGATTCGGGGTTGAGGATGCGGGCACTGTAGCGGGCTGTGGGTGCTTGGTCTTGCATAGTCTTGTCAACCACTAGGACGTTGCAAGGCAGCTTATCCTGCCTAAAGGTTGACTGTCAACCACTAGGATGTGTCTGGATGGCAGAAATTCTGAAACCATGAACGCATGGGAAAAGCAGGCAAAGCGCTCAAGCAGGTTTTAGAGGATTACGGCATTAGCCAGTTTGGCTTGGCGGTGGCTATGGATGTGGAACGCAACAACGTCTACCGCTGGGTCAATGAGAAGCGCGATCCAACGGCTGAAACCGTGGTGGAGATTGTCAGGGCGCTAAAGTCTCTTAGCCCTGATGCAGCGAAGGCGTTTACGGATGCCTATCTTGGAGACGAGATTTAAACAGCGATTTCCCAGTTCTGTAGATGCCACTCTAAAGCTTCTAAACTTGGTAAATACCGCTGATCATTAGGCAGTAGTATTTCCTCAGCATGGAAATCTTCGATTTTGAGAGATTCTTTTGGTGGTTCTTCAGTGAATCGGTTTTCTGGAATAACGATTCGATAGCTTTCACTAATTCCGAACCAGCCGTGGTCAAAAGCCCAATGATGATTTTTGCACAGTGCTAAGCCGTTGACTAAAAGATCACTGCGGAACTCAGAAAATGGTTGAATATGTGCTCCATCAACTAAATTCTGACCATCTTGGCTCACAACGCGAATTTTACAAAATGCACAGCGCTGATCATAGAGTCTGGTGATATTTCGCCGAAAAGCTCCGTTCCGAGCGAAAATCTGATCTTCGTCCTTCAAGTCTTCAATGCTGTAGGTCGATCCACCTGATTCAAACAAAGATCGTTGAATGGTTTCAAATTCATCGTATTTAAATGCCTCTTCAATTTCAGACACTTTTTGCGGAAACCATGCTTGAATTAAAACATTGGTCAGCTCATTACGATGTCTTTCATCACATAGAAGCTGAAAAAGTTCACGATCTAGGTAGGCATATTTTACCGCTGACCTCAATAGGGGAAGTGTCCGAAACTTTGCTTTGGCCTGAACTGCCGCCTCAAAGCCGGGGTTTGGCATCAGGTGCCAAAACTGGTCCCCCGTCAGGTGAAAAAATGGCAGCGCAATATTCGAGTGATGATCGCTGGCGACAAACCGATGCCAGAACTTGAGGAAATTCGCCGTCAGCTCCGGCGATAGGTAGATCTCGTTGCGGCCAATGTAGCCTTTCTCAAATAGATCCAGCACCGTCAGCAGCAAGATCGGCTTGTGGGGCGCAACACCACGGGCCTTGTCTACCCGCAGCTTGGCAAACCTTTTAGCATAAAACAACAAATCTTTTTCCATAGGGCTAGGCGATGTTCTTCCCAGCCTATAGAAACTTAGACAAATCAAAATCGGTACTGGCTTTCTGAGTTTGCTTTCTCAACTTCAGCAGCAATAGAAACTGATCTGAGTAGTCTACGCTGCCGCTTAGTTCAGCCGTCAAAATTTCTAGACCACCATTTACATATTGCTCAAAAATTTCGACTCGTAGATAATCATGCACTTCATCATCGGACAAGATTTCTGGATCGCCAGTATGGGCCAAAGCGATTAGCTTGATAATTTCTACGCTGCGAATCTGCTCTTGAAGAACGGCATCCGGATCTTTTCTGGAGTAGTTGCCCAGCGCTACTCGACGAGAGTTCTGAAATCCCAAGGCGGCTGCAAAGGTCACAATATCGGCATAGGTACGAAAAGGCCCGATCGCACCATCGCCGGAGCGCAAATTTCGCACCAGTTCTGCCTTGTCTTCTGAAAAGTGAACCCTTGCCAATGCCATACTAATTGATCAATAAAACTTCTCTAAATCAGAAAAATAGTAGCTAAATCACTCCCATCCCTCAGCGCCCTTACCAACTCCGCCTTATCTTTCGCAATCCGAATCCGACTCTCTGCCATTAATTTCGCCTGGTCAAATGCAAAAGTTTATGAAGCTTGGCCTAGAAGTTCAGTAATTCTAGACTTAATAATTGGAAGGTCATGCTCAATAACTGCCCAAACTTCACCAATATCTACCCTCATATAGTCATGGATCAAAACATCTCGAAAGCCAGCAATTTGCCTCCAGGGAATATCGGGATTAGAGTTTCGAAATTCTTCTGATAGTCGTTTAACGGCCTCCCCCATGACCTCGAAGTTGCGAATTACCGCATCCTGTATCATACGATTTCTCATAAAGGCTTTTCTGTCATCGGATACATAAAGCTCAATTTGATTAATGCATTCCAAAATGTTGCTTAGGTATAGCGCATTTCCTCTCACAGTGGCACCGCCTCCGCCATAACCTGATCTCTAATTCGCTCATGGAGTGTTCGGGGGGTAGCAACATCTACAGAACGTCCTAAAAGATCTTCCAAGTCTTGCATCAAGGCAATCCGATCCAGCAAGCTATGGCCTGGCTCCATATCTACAAGCAAATCAACATCGCTGTTAGCAGAGTCATTGCCCCGTGCCACAGAGCCAAATACCCGGATGTTAGACGCACCATACTGTGTCGCGATCGCGATCACCCGATCTCGATTCGTCCTTAGAGATTGCATTAAGTTGCCCATGACTACTTCTCAAACACTCCATCAACCCTGGCGATGCACCTCCACAATTTCGGTGAACTCAAACTCGTCGGGGCTCTGGCGAATCAGCGGATAGGTTTCGCCCCCAATCCTCATTACATCCCCCTGTACCTCATCCTTAGGCGAATTATAGACCAGCACATATTCTCGCCCAATGCGGGGCAGCATTTCCTCTTCTACCTCGCCGCGCCACTGGGTCTTACTCGCCATTACAATCAGCTGATCAGCCAAGCCTGGCAGCAGCTTGGCCACCTGCCGCCGATAGATCTCATCCAGGCTGCCAAAGGGCGAATCCATCACCAGAGGAAACGTGCTGCTGTCTGGCCCCATCACCAGCTTATTTTCGCTCCACTGGCGGATGCGCTCCACCACGCTGCCAATAAATGACAGGCTGAGAATCTGGTTTTCGCCGGTCGAGGCCCCTACCAGTACCTCTTGATTGCCCACCCGCTCCACCAGGTTGAGCTCGTACTTCTCGCTGATGCGCGGTATGTAGGCTTTGAAAGAAATCTCGCCATAGAGGGCGCTGAGGGTATCTTGCAGCT
Source organism: Pseudanabaena sp. PCC 9330 (assembly GCF_055795045.1). Classification (NCBI taxonomy): domain Bacteria; kingdom Bacillati; phylum Cyanobacteriota; class Cyanophyceae; order Pseudanabaenales; family Pseudanabaenaceae; genus Pseudanabaena; species Pseudanabaena sp. PCC 9330. Next base: position 95,633 of record NZ_JAYFES010000118.1, read on the forward strand.
CTTGGCGAAACAGAACGTCTTGATTTTGCTTGAGTTCTTTGAGGCGATCGATCGCATCCTGGGCCGCCTCAATGCGCTTCACCGCCAGCTGTTGCTTGCTCTGGTTTTGCTTGCGATCGCGCACCTGTTTCCGCAATTGGTCAATCTCAGTAGCCAGCAGGGCAATTCGCTCCTGGTTGCGGCCCTTTTCTAAAATTAGGCGCTCACCGGTGCGATCGACCTCGTCAATGCGCTCCTGAAGCTGGCGAATGTCTTCGCGGGGGCTGGTGCGTAGCTGGTCGCGCAGGTCTTCTAGGTCGATTTCGATCTGCGAGAGCTTTTGCTTGCAGTGGTTGATGGTGCCCTGCTCTTGATCAACCTCGCGCCAAAAATCCTCCTGCTGGTCGCCCTGCTGGTTGACCCAGCCCTCCAGGCGATAGACCGTCGATTGCACATCGGCCAGCCCGGTCTTGTGTAGCCAGGCTTCCACCGCCTCGCGGTGGGGGGTGCCGGGGTGCAGCTCCATGCCGCAGATGCAGCGCTCAATCTCTAGCAGATCCTGCACAAACCGGGGTTTGACATCGGCGGGCAGTTCTCCCCGTTCTTCGCGCTCTTGCACAATGGTGCGAAATTTGTCGATCAACGAGGGCAAGAACACCGTGTAGCCCCGGTTAGAAATCGCCTGCTTGAGAATCTTTTTGGCGTCTTGCAGGCGATCGCGTAGTTCCCGCTCCTGCTCCGTGAGTTGATCCATCCGCCGCTGGAGCGATTCAAACTCCCCCGACTCGCGCAGACGCAGGCTGTACTCCTGCTTCAGGGTGGCCTGGTGGGCCAGTTCCTGATCTATTTCGGCCTGGCGAGTTTCTAGGGCGTCGTGGGTCGCTTCTTTTTCGCGGCGCTGGGCCAGCAGGCTCTTGGTTTCGGCGTCGCCAATGCCCGAAAGCTCATCTTCCAGGGTTTTACGGGCGGCGTTAAGGTGCTTGATGGCATTGTCGAGTACCTTAACCCCCAGTAGCTTTTGGGTGGCCTCGGCGATCTCGGCCCGGTTGTCAGTACGCACCAGCTGTTCAATGCGCTCGCCGTCAAAGAAAAAATACTGGTGCAGGCTCTTGGGCAGCATGCGCCCCACCACATCGTCGGGATTTTTTGAGGCAGGCAGGGTAGACCACCGACCATCGTCGCCCACAAACTGCATCGCTACCTCGCTGGGCGATTGGGTAACCTCTTCTCCCCGCTTGGTGGCTTGGCACGATCGCCGCACCCGGTACTGCTTGCCGTCGTGGTCAAAGGCCACCTCCACCCAGCAGACCACCGTCTCTTGATCTGCCGCCTCTGCCAGTGCCCGCCGATTCACCAGTTGGTCGGGGGAGGCTAGGGCAGCGGTAAAGCGTTCGTACAGCGCCCAGGTAAAGGCGTTGAGCAGGGCGGTCTTACCCGAGCCATTGTTGCCGTGAATGACGGTAATATTGCGGTCAGCGGTCTTAGCAAAGCTCAGCCCGTGCTCCCCATAGAAAGGGCGAAAATTATAGAGTCTGAGGCTCAACAGCTTCATTGCACCGCTTCCTTCACAATCCGCAGAATGTCGGCATTGACCAGGCCGCGCTCGTTGCGATCGAGCCGGTCTTTCTCAATTTCGAGCACCTGCTGAATAATCTGTCGCACTTCTGGTGGGGCGGTATCGATGGGCTGGTGCACGTCTTTAGCTGTCAGTTTACTCATCCAAATGCGTCTCTCCTGTTTATGCCGCCCTGTGGCCTCGACAATTGTGCTTCTATGGTAAGAGCTACCACCATAGATGAGGCAACAAGCTACACCATGACTGGAGTAGAGATATGTAGGGCAGAACTGCCTTACATATCTAGCAGGCCATAACGTTTTTGAAGGTCAAGCAGTTGAACCCTGGCCTCACCAGCATTGTCAGCTAGTTTGGCGAATTCGACAAAGCGCTTGAGTTCTTTCCGTAGCAGGCTTCGCTCCACGGTTAAGGATTCCCCACCGAAATCAGGAGGCATCACAATCATGTCGAAAATGGTGGCCCGATGTTTGCCAGGGGCCAGGCGCAAAACTCGCCCCCGCCGCTGCACAAACTGGCGCGGGTTGCCGCTGCTGGCCATAATCACCGCCGTCTGGGTAGCGGGGATATCGACCCCTTCGTCCAGGCAACGGATGGCGACCAGCCCCTGCAACTCACCCGACTCAAACCGCTGGCGTAGGTCTTCGCGTTCGTCCAGGGGCGTATCTGCGGTGTAGGTATTGACCCGATAGCCCAGCTCTTTGCCTAGCAGGGTTGTGACCGCCTCGACGTAGCGGTAGTTCTCCTGAGATACCTCATCCTCCACACTGCCGTCGCCGCAGTAGAACAGGGTGTGGGAAGTGTCGAGCCGGTTGGCCATCAGCGATCGCAGCGCATTCAACTTGTTAGCTGCCCCGCCAATCAGTCGAGAGCGCTGCATCAGCAAAAATTTCATCGTGTCGTCGGTTGCTCCATCGACATCCTGGAGGGCAGAAAGTCGCCCGATTTTTTGGGTCAGCACCGCGTAGCGAGTGGCTTCCTCCTCTGTTAGCTCCACCAACACAGGGTAGTAACGGTAATGAACGAGGGCACCCTGGGCAATCGCATCAGCCAGGGTAAACTCCGGCTCCAGCACCGGGCCAAAATAGCTGAAGATGCCCTCGGTCCCCGCTTCGTCAAAATAGCGCTCTGGGGTGGCCGACAGCGCTAACCGTAGCCCCACCGTGCGGGGCAGGCTCTGCTCTAGCCGCTTGGCTCCCAGGTTGTGAGCTTCATCACCAACTATCAACGTCTTTTCAGGAAAGTAGGGCAACTGCGACTGCAAACCGTTACCCATTAGCGTTGCATTGGTCGTGAGCACAGTAACAAAGGGATGATAGCCAGAGCGCACGTTATAGAGCTGGCTCGACAGGCGATCTTGCCATTGCCTAACGCTCTCGTAGGCAAGAATGGGCTCCAGGCCAAGCTTGCGGCACTCACGCTCCCACTGCGTGACTAAATGACGGTACGGACACACCACAATCAGCGCCTGCAGCTGAATTTTGTTGTACAGTTCCGCTGCGATCACCAGGGCCGTAATTGTCTTGCCGCTGCCCGTCGCCATCTTCAGCGTGCCGCGCCCTTTATTGGCAAACCAGTTGGCGATGGCTTGTTGCTGATAAGAGCGCAAGGTGATGCTCGGGGGGAGCTTTGGCATGCCCACTCTAAGCCTCTTTAAGGATGAAGAATCATCTGTTTTGTAATCCCCTTGCCCAGTAGCAACTCTGGGTTCTTGGGTGGGCGGTTGGGCAGGGCAGAGTTTGAGGAGCGATCGCGCTACCGCTTCAGGAAATGGCATCACCTCTACATTCTTCGTCTGGTCATTCCATAAATCCTGAAAGTGTTGCACTTTTCGCAGGGCTCGCCGCTGCACCCCTGCATCCCAGGAGGAATAAACCTCGATGCACTCAAAATTATCGATCAATGCACTGACGCTTTCATTGGCTGACCCAGCAAAGGCCACCACATGGCCCTCTACATCGACAAAAACCCCTAGCTTTTCGTGATAAATCCCTCGCTGGCGGAGAGTTTTAGGAATAGCGAGCTTAATCTCCAGTAGGCCATTACTCAGCAACCAAGCCAATGCCGCCAATCGGTCTTGAATGATCTGGGGCAACTCTACCTCCAGCTCTCGCAGCAGAGCCGCTTCAATGATTCGCTCTCGGTGCTTCAGCCCTTGCTCAATGGCCTGCACATCCTCTTCCGACAGTTGGGGCGAGGTGATCAGGCGCATTTGCCCCCCAGAGCGCACAAACGCCGTCAGCCCCTGGGCCACACAAGCCATCGACGAGCTAGAGAAATAGCCAACCGCCCGGTTATAAACCGTAGCCTGCTCCAGGCACGGGATGTAGAAATCTTTGACGATGTTGCACTCGCTGCTGCGATACTCGTCCTGAATCGTTAGATCCTTCAGGCTCACGCAGACTCCTCAGTGGTAGGCTTACCGCAGTTTAGCCAAGCCCAACTTCTGAGGAGACACACACGACGACTTGCTTAAATTTCTTTACACAATGTTTTATAGTTTGCGCCTTGGTTGTCCCAGTCCACAGAGGTACGCCATTGCTAAAGAGGCTGCCACAGAGAGGCTTTGACCAGATGAGGTCAAAGATCCTGTTGGGTGCATCCCAGTTATGCGATGAGCATTAATGCTTATTTTGGGATGACGGTATGAGCGCTAAGCTTTGGGCACCGTTCGCTCTACTAGTCAGCCTC